>NZ_FODY01000021.1 GCF_900110485.1 Propionispora vibrioides
TTAGTCAATTGTATCATGGGCATTTTCAAGCCGATTGATTGGCTGGTGAAGCAGGAGCACCTAAATTCCATCCTGCAAAACTTATTATACGAGGGGGAAAGCGTATGAGAAAATTAGGAGTATCTGTTTATCCAAGCCAGGCCCGGCTGGAAGATAACCTGGCTTATCTGGAGCAGGCTGCCCGCTATGGCTACCAGCGTATTTTTACCTGCCTGATTTCCGAGGAAGACAAGCCTCTGGAAACGGTGATCGACGAGTTTAAACGGCTTACCGCTGTGGCCAAGCGCTGCGGCATGGAGATCATCGGCGATGTGGAGCCGGCGGTGTTTAAGAAGTTCGGGGTGTCTTTCGACAATTTGCGTTTCTTTAAAGACCTGGGACTGGACGGAATCCGGCTGGATTTGGGTTTTGGCGGCATGGAAGAGTCGGTCATGAGCTTCAACCCGTACGGGTTGAAAATCGAGCTGAATGCCAGCAATGGCACAAAGTATGTGGACAATATTTTGTCCCACCGGCCTAATAAGGAGAATATTCTGGGCTGCCATAACTTTTATCCCCATATCTATACCGGTCTGGGCTATGAACATTTCATCCGGTGCAGCCGGCAGTTCAAAGACCTGGGTATCCGGACAGCCGCCTTTGTCAACGCACCGGGGGCACAGCATGGACCCTGGCCGGTGACCGAGGGCTTGTGCACGCTGGAGGAACACCGCAGCCTGCCGTTGACCGTGCAGGCCAAGCATTTATTTGCCACCAATCTGATTGACGATGTCATCATTGCCAATGCCTTTGCCACGGAAAGCGAGCTGGCGGAACTCAGCCGGATCGACAAATATATGCCCGAGTTCGCCATTACCTTCATCGACGGAATATCCGAGCTGGAGAAGAAAATCGTTCTGGAGGAAATCCATTTCAACCGGGGCGATGTATCGGACTATGTTATCCGGTCCACCCAATCGCGGGTAAAATATAAAGGCCATGATTTTCCGCCGTTTCATACGCCTGATATCAAACCGGGTGACGTGCTTATTGAATCCTCACTGTATCAACGGTATGCCGGTGAATTGCAAATTGCCCGCCGGCCGATGAAGAACGGCGGCAAAACCAATGTGGTCGCCCGGATCGTGCCGGAGGAATGGTTCCTGCTCGACTATCTGGAGCCTTGGATGAAGTTTAAGTTCAGTGAAGTCAAATAGCTGGCACAAACAGGTAAACCCGGCAGCAAGAGTTTTGCTGCCGGGTTTCTATTTTGAGCTGCTGTTGTGTGCAGGAAAATCAGTTGGATTGTGTGATGAAATAAAAACTGTGCAGTGAAAATTACACACTGACGAGCTCTTCTTTTCAGAAAAAATAGAGCTTGCGTTGCCGAAAGGCAGATAAATAGCGGCCTGGCGGGATTTTCAATAATTTTTTTAAACGGGCATGCGTTGGTATGAGTCTTGCATTTATATATGATTGCAATACAAAGTACAAGCAGAGAAAACGGACTAAGGAAACATGGTAACTTACGAAAGGCTTTCTCTTGCCGGCACTTTGTAGCGCGACTATATGATATTGAGGAGAGAGAGCATGCGAGTAAACAAAAAGTTAGTGCTAAGCCTGATTGCCGCCGGTATCTTGACGACCGGCACCGCCCTGGCTAATCCCTTCGACGATGTACCGAAAGGACACTGGGCTTATGACGCCGTGCAGAAGCTGGCCGATGCCGGTATTGCCGACGGGTACAATGACAACACCTTCCGTGGTGACCGGCCTATGACCCGGTACGAAATGGCTCAGGTGGTCGGCCGGGCTATTTCTCACGAAAAAATGGCCAACCAGGAGCAGAAAGCGTTGATTGACAAACTATCAGCCGAATATAGCGAGGAATTAAATAGTCTGGGCATTCGCGTAAACAATCTGGAAAAACAGACGGCCGGTGTAAAAGACCTGAAAATCAGCCATTGGTTCCAGACGGAAAATACCTATGGCAATACTACGGCCAAAGCCAACGATTCCATGCATGAATACGAGCTGGAATACCGGATGACTTTTGAAAAGCAGATCAGTGACAAATTGTCTATCTTGCACCAATTGGAAACCAAAACCTACTGGGATGATTTCAGCGCCCAAAACAATAACAACTTTGGCCGGGCCTATAACAACGGCAACCAGGAGAGTGTCTTCACCCGTCTGGCTTATGTGACCTATAAGCCGGATACCAAGAACACCCTGAACTTCGGTAAAGAGGCCGTCTGGCTGGCCGGTGGCTTCCTGGGCGATGACTACCTGCGGGCCGTTGACTACACGACCAAGCTGGACGATAAAACCAGTCTGCAGATGATCCATGGCCGGTATGAAACCAATGCCAACTGGCCGGGCTTGCAGGCGACAGTGGATGCCGGCGGCAATGTCAATTTCAGTCGCAGCACCCAGGATACCCAGATCAATTATGTCGGGATCAACTCCAAACTGGGTACGGTGGATGTAGGAGCTCATTACCTGACGGGTAATCACGCGCTGGCCAGCAATAAAGAAACTAAAATCCTTGCGGTAACAGCCGGCGCCAATTTGGGCGACAGCGGCGTCAACCTGTCGGGCGGTTTCGGCCGGAACAGCGAAGCCGATAAAGACAACGAAATGTATAAACTGCAGCTCTACAAAAAGCTGAATAAGACCGATGTATTCCTGCAATACTGGAAACAGGAAGCCAATATTGATCTGCCGATCGAAAATGGCAACCATACCACCTTCTGGGGCGATGAATACAATAACTTCGGTCATAAGGGCTATCGCCTGATTCTCGGTCATCCGGTAAGCACCAATTGCTATGCCGAAGCCTGGTACGGCGATTATAAAAACCTGAAAAGCGATGAGAAAGGGCAAAAATTCGGCTGGGATCTGACGTTTAGCTATTAAGCCCAGAGGTCTGGGATTCTCCGGCCTGTCAGCTACAAGCAAGTACACTCCATGGCAATTATCTCATACTGGAACCCCATACATGGCTAAAGGAAATGCGGCTGTCCCGTGACGGGCAGCCGCATTTCTTTTTGGTAATAATTATTTATTGACAATTAACTATGGCAAGAATATAATATAGAAGTTGGTGTTACACAATACCTGCGGGAGTGGCGGAATTGGCAGACGCACCAGACTTAGGATCTGGCGGGTGACCGTGGGGGTTCAAGTCCCTTCTCCCGCACCATATTTGCCGGAGTGACGTAATTGGCAGACGTAGCAGACTCAAAATCTGCCGGGGGCAACTCCGTGTCGGTTCGAGTCCGACCTCCGGCACCAACTTCAAAAGATGAGACTCATAGCTGCGGCTGTGGGTTTTTTGTTTTCTTCCAGTCAGGTTCATTAATCGGCTCCCTGGATTTTCCCGTGCTGATTTGACAAACAGGGACCCCGGAAGGGGACAAGTTGTGCTATAATACAGATATAAACTATCAAGCAAGGAGGGGAGCCATCGATGAAACGGGCAACCTTTATCCGCATTCTGACTGGGATTAAGCTGGTATCCAATAATGTCAGTGTTGTTGAAAATTTTAATAATAAAGCACTTATCACCATTCGGGTTCCTGAGGTTGTTGGTGAATCTCCCAAGCAAATCCGGTCGTTTCAAAAGCTTATTTCCCATTGTTCCTACTATAATATCCGTCCCGATGGCGATGAACTGACGCTTACGCTTGAGTTTCAATGGGAATAGTACTGTTTGCGTGCCGAAAAGAGCCTACGGGCTCTTTTTTATTTTGGGAGACGCAAGCGGCCTTGGGGAACTGAAAAATGCTAGGTAAGCACTGATTAATTCACGCTGTGCGTCCTGACGGAGCTTTTTCCGCCTGGCTGTGTCAGCAAAACCTTGCAATAGGGGCCGCTATTCCTGCGGTTTTTCTTCCTTGCCAGACGAAAAAATCTCTCGCCAGCCCGACAGGTTCATTTAATCAGTGCTTACCTAGGGAAATTTTGCCGGAGAATGGGAAAAAATAGTTGACATTATATGGCAAAATGACTATAATAAGACATGTTTTTGTTGTAAATGTGGAAGGAAGAGGAACGAAAGCTATGTTAGCCGAAGAAATTGAAAGAATGCGTCGAAAATTGGTCAAACTGGGGATGGAGAAAGGGTTGCAGCATCCGGAGGTTCTGGCGGAAAGCCGGAATTTGGATGTTTTAATCGTTAAATTTCTGGTACGGACCGTGGCAGCGACGAACTGACCGGTTCGTGTGAGGCCTTCATAGTGGTAAGACCACAGTTATCTTAGTGGAAAAATAATTAGCAGTACTTGACGATATGATACGGGAAGCAGTAGCTGAAAAAGTGTAAGCAGCCGGGATAAGCCTATACATAAAAACAAGCGCTCTGGGCGCTTGTTTTTATGTATAGGCTTATGTTATTCGTCAATGATTTCGGAGAAGTAAATGACGGTGACGATATCTTCCAGGCTGATGGATTTTTGATATACTTTTTCAAAGAAGACCGCCAGCTCGTCAACGGTTTCAATTTCCGGATTTTGATGATCTAGGTCATGGGTGGTCAGTTCGGAGAATTTTTTGGTCAGCACCCGGTCAATAATGGCGGTATATAATTTGCGTTTGGATTGAAAAGGCTTGCCTACAGTAATCCAGACAACCGAATTTTCCAAATATACGTCACTCACATCGCCCAGGCGGACAGTACAGTTCTTTTTGCGTTCCAGCAACAGCTTTTTGTGATTAGGTGACTGAAAGTTAAGTGCATACATAAACTTTGCTCCTTTTAAGTAGAATTGAAAAATTTCCATAAACTACAACTTTATTATATGATATTTCCCCCGGTTTATCAAAGGGAAATGCGGCAACGGGGAAAAATAAGCTGGACACCGCAGGAGGAGCATGCTACTATTTAATCAAATGATTAAATAGTAGCATGCTTGATTGACGTATAGTTAGGAGGTGCTGAGATGATCAACCGTAAATTTCTTGCCGGTTTGCTTTGCTTTGCGCTGCTTGCCGGAGCGGCAGGCTATAAGCTGATGCGACAGACGGAAAAGGGCATCACGGCTACCGGAACGATTGAGGTCACCCGGGCGGATATTACTCCTAAGGTAGGCGGCTATCTTACCGAGCTATTGTTAGAGGCCGGTGATTCGGTGGAAAACGGCAAGGTAGTGGCCCGCATCTCCCGGTCCGATCTGGAAGCCCAGCTTTTACGGGATGAGGCGGCGCTGACCAAAGCCCAAGTACAGCTTCAGGATTTGGTGAAGGGGTCCCGGGAGCAGGAGAAAACCGCGTCGACAGCCGATATGGCTGCCGCCCAGTCGGTATTTGACAAGGCGAAGCATGATCTGGAACGCTATACCGTTCTCTACCACCAGGGTGCTATTGCCGCCCAGCAATTGGAGAGCATCCGTTCCGCTTATGACGTGGCCTACAATTCGCTGGTGGCGGCCCAGGCCAAGAGCAGCCTGACCGAGGAAGGCAACCGGCCGGACGAAATCCAGGCGCAGCAGGAAGAGGTCAAACGGTGTCAGGCCATTGTCGACGCCAGCCGGTCAGCGGTAGCCGACACAGTGATCACCAGTCCGTTAACGGGGCTGGTGTTAACCAAGAACTTTGAACAGGGCGAGTATGTTAACGCAGGAGCACCCATTGCGACAGTGGGGGATATGAACGACTGCTGGGTCAAAGTATATGTTCCTTCGGCCCAGTTGGCGCTGATTGCCGTGGGGCAGGCGGCCGAGGTCAAAGTGGACGCCTTTCCCGACCGGGTGTTTGCGGGCACCATCAAGGAGATCAGCAGCAATGCTGAATTTAATCCCCGCCAAAGCATCACACAGCGGGAGCGGGCCAATCTGGTTTTTGCCGTCAAGGTCAAAGTGGATAACGCCGAGGGCATTTTAAAGCCGGGGCTGCCGGCAGATGTGATCATCCCATGATCAGGTTGGAGGCGGTCGGCAAGGTGTTCGGGGGCCGGCAAGCTGTCGATGCGATTTCTCTTGCGGTACAGCCCGGCGAGATTTTCGGGCTGGTCGGTCCCGACGGGGCCGGCAAGACGACGACCATCCGGATGATGACAGGAGTGATGACACCGTCGGCGGGACGCATTACCGTATTGGGCGAACAGGATATGGAACGGGTAAAAGCTCATATCGGTTATGTGCCGCAGCGGTTCAGCCTGTACGGCGATCTGACGGTAATGGAGAATATCCGGCTGATGGGCGCTTTATACGGTTCCTCCGGCCGGGAAATCGAGCTATTGGCAAATGACATCCTGGCCATGACCCAGTTGCTGCCGTTTAAGGAGCGGCTGGCAGCCAACCTGTCGGGCGGCATGAAGCAAAAGCTGGCACTGGCTGCCGGGTTGATGCACCAGCCTAAGCTGCTGTTTCTTGATGAGCCGACCACCGGCGTTGATCCGGTGTCGCGCCGGGAGTTTTGGCAAGTGCTGTACCGGCTGAACCAGACAGGAACGACGGTGTTTGTGTCAACGCCATACATGGATGAAGCCGAGCTTTGCAGCCGGATTGCCTTTATGCATAACGGTTCGCTGACGGCGGTGGGTACGCCGCAGCAGTTAAAGGAACAGTATCCGTACCGAATCATAGAACTGGAGACAAACAGTAAAGCCCTAAAAAGACAGTTGGCAGGTGTGGCTATTCGCGATATTAATTCGTTTGGCGACAAATATCACATTGTGGTGGATGAATATGAGACAGTCGCTGCGGCCATTAAGCAGGTGCTGGACTCTGCCGGCATTCCGATTCTGGCGATGCGGGAAGTAAAGCCGGTCCTGGAGGACGTCTTTGTTTCCTTAGCCGGTGAGGGGGGCTCATGATGTATGCCGTAACAACACACGGATTAACCAAGCGGTTTGGCGATTTTACTGCAGTGCGGGATTTGAATTTACAGATTGAAAAAGGCAGTATTTACGGTTTTCTGGGTCCCAACGGTTCGGGAAAGTCAACAACCATTAAAATGCTATGCGGTATTTTAGAGCCTTCAGCCGGTTATGGGGAAATTCTGGGAATTGACCTTAGAAAAAATCGCGATGCGGTTAAGAGCCAGTTGGGCTACATGTCACAAAAATTCAGCTTGTATGATGACCTCGCTGTAGAGGAAAATCTGCAATTTTATGCTGGGCTGTATAGTTTGTCCACGGGCGAACGGAAGAAGCGTATAGAGGAAATGCTGGACATGGCCGGGCTCACCGGACGCAGACAGGATCTGACAGCCAGTTTGTCCGGCGGCTGGAAACAGCGTCTGGCCTTAGGGTGTGCCATACTGCACAAGCCTTCCCTGCTGTTTCTGGATGAACCTACCGGCGGGGTTGATCCCCGTTCCCGGCGCCTGTTCTGGGATATTATTTATCAGCTTGCTGCAGAGGGTACCACCATTATGGTTACAACCCATTTTATGGATGAGGCGGAACATTGTGACCGGATTGGTTTTATCTTCGAAGGAGATCTGATTGCCGATGACAGTCCGGGAAATTTAAAGGGCGCTTTGCCCGGACGGCTGTTGGAAATTCCCACCGATGATCCGATTGCGCTGGTGCAGCAAATGGCAAAGGACAATGTACCCTGCCTGGACCGCTATCCCTATGGTTTAACGGTACATGTGCTGGTCACGCCGGAGGACCTGATACGGTATGAGTCTTTTGCTTACCGTATCATTAACCCTTCGTTGGAGGATGTATTTGTCTATTATGTTCAGTCCCGGCGAAAGGAGGGGGCACGATGAAACGCCTCTGGGCTATTTTGCTGAAAGAATTTATTCAAATGCGGCGTGACCGGCTCACCTTTGCTATGATGGTCGGGCTGCCGGTCATTCAGCTGCTGGTGTTTGGCTTTGCCATCAACACGGATGTCAAGCATCTGCCAACCATTGTGTTTGATCAGTCCCACCGTCAGGAGGGGCGCGATTTGCTGGCGTCGTTTACGGCCAGTGATTATTTTGACATCAAATATGTGGCGGACAGTTTCCAGGATGTGAACGATACGATTGAGGCCGGCAAGGCCAAGGTGGGGATTGTCCTGCCGCCGGATTTCAGTGAAAATGCCAAGCATGGCCGCAGCGCCGCCGTACAGGTGATTGTCGACGCTTCCGACTCGATGGCCGCTTCGTCGGCGATCAGCACGGCGCAGATGATCGGCCAGCTTAAATCGCAGGAGATTTTGCTGCGCAAAATGGCGAATAACGGCATTACCGGAATGGAACAGCCCTATGATATCCGGATTAGACCCTGGTACAATCCCGATTTTGTTTCCGCTTTTTATATGGTGCCGGGGATTTTGGGCATTATCCTGACGATGACCATGGTGATGATTACGTCAATGGCGATTGTCCGGGAACGGGAGCAGGGGACACTGGAACAGCTTATTGTCACGCCGATGAAATCCTATGAGCTGATGCTGGGGAAAATAATCCCTTATGTATTTGTCGGCTATGTGCAGGCGACACTGGCCCTGTTGGTGGGCATCCTGGTCTTCGACCTGCCGCTGCGGGGCAGCATTGGCCTCTTATATGCCCTGACGACGCTCTTTATCATTGCCTCCCTGGCGTTGGGCGTGCTGATTTCCACGATGGCCAGAACGCAGATGCAGGCCATGCAGATGTCTTTTTTCATTTTTTTGCCCAGCGTTTTGTTGTCGGGCTTTATGTTTCCCCGCGAGGCCATGCCGACCTTGTTTTACTGCCTGGGTGAAGTGATTCCCCTGACTTTCTATCTGGAAATCATGCGTGGTATCGTGCTGAAGGGGATTGGCCTCTCCTTCCTCTGGAGCCAGACCTTGGCGCTCATTACTTTTATTGGCCTGGCGTTGACGGCGAGCATCATCAAGTTCCAGAAGAAGCTGGGTTGATTACAAAAAAATCCCTGTTCGCAGCCTGTTGATTCAAGCTGCGGACAGGGATTTTTGCGGGTTGAATATTGGCAGAGCCGGCGGGCGCAAGATTTGCCGTCAGCCGGCTAAGGGCAGCTAAAGTCCAAAGACCATAGTGCCGAGGACATGATTGCGGGGAATGGGACCGATCACGCGGCTGTCACTGCTGTTGTTGCGATTATCGCCCAGCACGAAGAGCTGGCCGTCGGGAACGGTAATCTGCTTGTCGGCCACATTGCGCATGGGTTCTTTGATGTAGGGTTCGTCCAGCAGCGCGCCGTTGCGATAAATGTGTCCCTGCTTAAATTCCAGGGTGTCACCGGGCTTGCCGATAACCCGTTTCACCCAGACGGTATGACTGGGCTGTTTGCCTGTTAAAAGATTGACCCAGTTCATTAACGGATCGGTCATATCGTCTTGCCAGTCCCGTTCACGGAGGACGCGGCTGTCGATGGTGACGATATCGCCGTAGTTGGGCAGCTTACCCAGCGTGTGAGAGAGCTTGGACAGAAAGATGCGCTGACCGTCGTGCAGCGTCGGCTCCATGGACTGTCCGACGACCAAAGACGGCTGAAACAGGAATATGTTGATGAATAGGGCGAGGGCTAGTGCGACCAGAATGCTGTACAGCCAGTCGCCGAGTTCAGTTAGTAATTTCATATGGTTCCTCCTAGTTTGTAGGGTAGCTTTCTCCGCGCATGATCAGCCGGCTGCCGGTTCGGGTGTGCCGGCCAGTGAGGTCCGGATGGTTTGCAGGACATCGGTTAGGCCGCCGCCTACCAGATTGGACAAGGCGTCCAGGGTAGACAAGGCTTCAGTGCCGTCCGGGCGGGTGAGTGTTTTGTCAATAATGTAGCTGTGGTCGACGGTGGAATAGGCTTTTAAATCCATCGATATGTCCAGGGGATGGACGGACAGCAGCAGGATATAATTGACATGGCGGGCGTCGCCGTAGGCCGACAGCGATTCGGGACTGGCGTCGGCGGCCGTGGCAATGCCGCAGCGGTCTAAGTCACGCAGCACTTCATTGCCGGACTGCACCTCGCTGCCGAGGAACAGGGCGTTGATTTTAAAGCGGATCACTTCGTTGAGCGCTTTATTCAGCATGTCGATGCCGGGGATATAATGTCCCGAGGTATCGATATACAGGGCTACGGCGGCCAGAGAGTTGCTTTCCGGCGAAGCCGCCAGGCAAGCCGGCGAGGCCAGTAATAGCAGCATCAGCAGCAGGCCGACACAGGCAAATGATTTCAAAGCGAACACCTTCTTTAAGACATTTTTTTGCGTACAGCCATATTATAGCACACGGCAGGCAGCGGGGAAGTGAAAATTTACCGATAATCCGGCAGCCAGCTTTTTCTGCCGCCAAGGAGGAATTTGCCGGAAAGACGGTGTACTTACTCTAAGAAGCCGGGAATTATTGCTGCTTGCACTGATTTCCCGATGAATAAGTAAAGGAGCGCTAACCGGTATGAAAGAAATGCAAAAACGGGTGGACGGTGCTGCCCTGCGGCTGGCGCTGCAGGCGACGCTGCCCGTGTTTTTCGGCTATATTGCCATTGGCATCGCCTTTGGCCTGCTGTTGTATAATGCCGGCTATACCTGGCCGGTGGCCCTGCTGATGAGTGTGGTGATCTACGCCGGGGCGGCCCAGTTTATCGCGGTAGGTTTTTTTATCCAGAACGCCGGGCTGGCCGAAATTGCCACTGTAACCTTTCTGGTTAATTTCCGCCATATGGTCTACGGCCTGTCACTGTTTAATATTTTCCGGGCAACCGGCAAGCTCAGACCATACATGATTTTTTCCCTAACCGATGAAACCTATGCATTGCTGACTGGACTAAAGGAGCCGCAGGGGGTGCGCAAAGATCTGTTCTATTTTTATGTGTCTTTGCTGAATCAGAGTTACTGGGTGCTGGGCAGCGTGCTCGGCGCCGCCGCGGGCAGCCTGATAGCCTTTGACACCACCGGACTGGAGTTTTCCCTGACGGCACTGTTCATCGTGCTTCTCTATGAGCAGTTTACCGGTTACTCCACTAAAATTCCGTTCTGGATCGGCGGTGGCTGTGCCCTGCTGTCCATCATCTTCATTGGTAAGAGCAACATGCTGCTGGCAGCCATTGTCCTGTCGATTGGCTTGCTGCTGGCTTTCCGGGGGAGGATTACGCAAGATGAGTCTAAATAACGTATATGTGGCTATTGCGGTGATTGCCGCGATTACCTTGTTTACCAGGGCGTTTCCTTTTCTGTTTTTTGATCGTAGTCAGCCGCCGGAGCTATTGCTCTTTGTCGGCAAATATATACCGCCGGTTATTATGACCATTCTGGTGTTGTATTGTTTGAAAGATATTCAGTGGGGCAGTGTGCCGCACGGTTTGAATGAGGTGCTGGCCGTGTTGGCCGTTGTGCTGCTGCATGCCTGGAAGCGCAATCCGCTGCTGAGTATTTTCGGTTCCACCGTACTATATATGCTGCTGGTGCAGACACGGATTCTGACGGCCCTGTTTATTTAGAAGCGATAAGCGATGACAGGAAAATAGGCGGGAACTATGGTATAATTATGCATAATAGTCAATGATGACTCCTGGCGGGCCGGGAGTCTGTTTTTTTATTTGTAAATATGAATACTGGCGGTGTTATTTTGGAAAAAGTGATGGAGCAGGGAAACAGTATATTCATTGAAGAGATCATCGAAAAAAAGCAAATTGAAACACAATTTCAGCCGATTTTGTCCGCGAAGAAAAACAAAGTTGCCGGCCTGGAGGCGCTGTCCCGGGGCTATCACGCAGCGGCAGGCTGGATCAGCCCGGTTACGCTATTTTCCCAGGCTGCCGCCGCCGGGCTTAGTCTGGAGCTGGACCGGCTGTGCCGGGCCAAAGCACTGGAGGCCTTTGCCGGTTTACATAGCGAGGAGTTGCTTTTTTTGAACATCGATACCGGCGTGATTGCCGCCGATACGGTCGGGTCGAAGCATTTGCTGGAGGCGGTACAGGAAGCGGGGATCAAGCCGCAGCAAGTGGTTATCGAAATTGTTGAGGCCAAAGCGAGCGATGTGGCTGCTTTGAAACAATTTATCCATAATTATAAAGAGTACGGCTTTACCATCGCCATTGATGACATTGGCAACGGTTATTCCAATCTGGACCGGATTTTGCAGATTAAGCCGGATATTTTGAAAATTGACCGCGGTTTGTGCCGGGATATTGGCAATGATTATTACAAGCAGGAAATATTCACCTCGTTGGTCAGCTTATCCCGGCGCATCGGAGCGCTGGTGGTGGCTGAGGGCGTGGAGACCAAGGAAGAGGTCATGATGAGCTTTGAGCTGGGGGCGGATTTGCTGCAAGGCTATTATTTTGCCAAACCGCAAAAACTAAACGGAGCGGTGACATACGCCAACGGGAGTATTTTCGCGGAGTTTAAAAAAAGCAAGATTGACAAAATACGGCAGGGCGTCAAACGGCAGCGGGTCTGCGAGTCGGTTATGACCTGTATGCTGCAGGTTCTGGAAGGCTGTGCCGCCGAGAATTTCAGCAAAAGGCTGCAGGCCCTGGCCGAACAGTATAACCATATGGAATACCTTTATATTGTCGATGCGGCCGGGGTGCAGGTAACCGACAGCATTTGCAGTTCCCGGCATCCGGCCTGTAAAAATCATTCACTGTTTCAAGTAGCCGGCAAAGGGGCCGATCAGTCGTTAAAGGATTACTATTTGCATATGATGGCCGGCAAGGACTGCTATATCAGCGAACCCTATCTGTCGCTGGCTACAGGCAACGTCTGCATCACCAGTTCGGCGGCCTTTACCGACCGGGAGGGGCGGCGCTTTATCGTCTGTGCCGATTTTGAACCGCGCAGTGATTTTTGAGGGCCTATTTCCGGCTTTGACGCCGCCAGGCAGGTTTGCGTTACTTCGTCGAAAGTCCGAAGCGGCAGCGTGGCAGGGCGGAATTAAAAAAACGGATATAGTGCTCCAACAACTTGAAAGCAGAAATTGCTGACGGACAAAATTTCGTCATCATCTTTCAGTTTCAAAGTTGACGGAGCACCAGTAGCAAAAAAAATGCTATACATACTCCGCCAGATACAGTATAATAGCTTTTGGTTTTCGATCTAATATAGGTAAAGTGAGGGAATATGATGACTGCAAAGTATGATGTAGCCATTATTGGCGGTGGGCCGGCAGGGATTTTTGCGGCCTATGAGTTAAGCAAAATGAAGCCTGGTCTGCAGGTGGTTATGATCGAGGAAGGTCAGGACATCTATACCCGCAAATGCCCGATTGCCGAAAAAAAAGTAGACAACTGTATTCACTGTAAACCCTGTGGCATTATGCGCGGGTTTGGTGGTGCCGGCGCTTTTTCGGACGGAAAATATAATTTTACCACCGAATTTGGCGGCTGGCTGAACGAATACCTGCCTGACCAAAAGGTTCTGGATTTAATTTCCTATGTGGACGATATCAACATGGATTTTGGGGCGCCGGCCGAGGATTTCAGTACGGCGAACAGTTCGATTGGCAAGCAGGCGCTGGCCTTTGACCTACACCTCTTAAATGCCCGGGTTCGTCACCTGGGCACCGAAAACAACCTGCAAATCCTGAAGAAAATATATGAAGTATTAAAGGAACGGATTACTTTTATTTTTAACCGTCATGTAGCCGAGATCAAGCCGGAGGGAGAAGGCCGGGGCTTTTCCATCACGGTGGATAATGCCGAAGATATCCGCTGCGATTATCTGATTGCCGCACCGGGCCGGGCCGGTTCTGAATGGTTTTCCGGACAGTGCAAGAAGCTGAAACTGCCGCTGTTCAACAATCAGGTTGATGTCGGTGTGCGGGTGGAGATTCCGGCGGAAGTGTTCCAGCATATCACCGATGAAGTGTATGAGGCTAAGCTGGTGTACCGCACCAAGCAGTACGGCGATCTGGTGCGTACCTTCTGCATGAATCCCAAAGGCTACGTGGTAGCTGAAAATACCGACGGGATTGTTACGGCCAACGGCCATAGCTACCGTGACGAAAAACTGCACAGCAAAAATACCAATTTTGCCCTGCTGGTCAGCAACCGGTTTACCGAGCCGTTCAACGAGCCTCACCAGTACGGTAAGCGCATTGCGTCGTTCTCCAACATGCTGGGCGGTGGCGTGCTGGTGCAACGGTTTGGCGATTTAGTTAAAGGCCGCCGGACTAACGAGCACCGGCTGGAGCAGAGCTTTACCAAGCCGACGCTAAAAGCAGTTCCCGGCGATTTGAGTCTGGTACTGCCCAAACGTCATCTGGATAATATTATTGAAATGATTTACGCTCTCGACAAGCTGGCGCCGGGTACGGCCAATGACGACACACTGCTTTACGGGGTGGAAGTCAAGTTCTACAGTTCCCGACTGAAATTGACCAGTGAGCTGGAAACGCAAATTACCAATATGTTCGCCATCGGTGACGGTGCCGGTGTCACCCGCGGCCTGTCTCAGGCCAGCGCCAGCGGTGTCCATGCGGCCCGGGCCATTGTCAAACGGCTGCAGGCTTAGGAAACCACTGATTCATTTGCACTGTGCGTCCTGACAGATCTTTTCCCGCCTGGCTGCGTCAGTAAAACCCTTGAAATAGCCCAACTATTTCTGCGGCTTTGCTTTCCTGCCAGACGAGAAAATCTCTCGCCAGGCCGACAGGTTCATTTAATCAGTGGTTACCTAGAACCTGTCAGACGGAGGAGGGGATGACGGTGACTGCTACGATGCGCGGTCGCTTTGCGCCCAGCCCCACCGGCGAAATGCACCTGGGAAACGCCTGGGCGGCTTTGCTAGCCTGGCTGCAGGTGCGTGCTGCCGGCGGGACGATGGTGCTTAGAATGGAAGATTTGGACCCTGACCGTTCGCGGTCCCGCTATGCGGAACTGCTGCAGGAGGACTTGCACTGGCTGGGACTGGACTGGGATGAAGGACCGGCAACGGGGGGAGAATACGGGCCGTATTTTCAGAGCGAGCGGACGGCGCTGTACCAGATGGCCTTTGACCGGTTGACGGCGGCTGATCTAGTGTATCCCTGCTTTTGTACCAGGGCGGAATTGGCAGCTGCCGCGCCGCACGGATCTGACCGGGAGACGCCCTACCCGGGAACCTGCCGGAACCGGCCGGGACTGCCGCCTAACCGCCGTCCGGCGGCGCGGCTCAGGGTGCCGGCCGGTATAGTGGCGTTTACCGATCAACTGCAGGGAGAACATTCTCAGGATGTGGCGGCTGAAATCGGTGATTTTGTCCTGCGGCGGGCTGATGGGACCTTTGCCTATCAACTGGCGGTGGTGGTCGATGATGCCCAGATGCGCATCACCCATGTGCTTCGCGGCGACGACCTGCTGGTTTCCACGCCACGGCAGCTTCTGCTGTACCGTCTGCTGGGCTGGGAGCCGCCGGTGTTTACTCATGTGCCCCTGCTGCTGGGCGAAGACGGTCACCGTCTGTCCAAGCGGCACGGTGACGTTTCTATCCGGTCGCTTCGGCAGCGCGGTGTCCGCCCGGAAACCATCGTGGGCAGTCTGGCCACTGCTGCTGGGCTGTTGAAAGCGTTCCGGCCGCTGCCGGCCAGTGAGTTGATTGCCCGGTTTGATCTAGCTAAAGTGAAAAAACAGCCGGTGATCATAACAGGGGAAAGCTGGCGCCGGCTGCTGAACGGATAAGGTGAATAACAAATAAAAACGTCGGAGCAGCATTGTACGGCGTTGTCTAAAAAGGACGGTTCTTTCCGTTTTGCAACAAACAGGACGAAGGCTTTCGCCGGCGCTAACGCGGTCTGGCAGAAGCCTTCGCTTTTTTTATTTACAAATAACCGTTTCTTGCTTATTATTGTAATTGATTATTATTATCAATAAGTAGGTGCGGCAATGAAGCAAACACAAGCGGCGGCTCTCCGCAATACTGAGCTAACCAGCAGCAGGCTGTCGGAAACCTGTACGGTTTACGAACTGAGGAATGCCGGTGGAACCGGACGGGTTACCAGCTATCAGGTTTTCCCCGGAGTCTGCCTGGCCTACAATGATTTTCATATGGACACTTGTCCGGAAAACCTGATCTGGGATCAAAACCTTCTGGAGATCAACCATTGCCGTGAGGGGCGATTTGAATGCGAGTTTTTAAACGGGTTGTACACCTACCTGAGTGAAGGCGATCTGGCGGTCAATACGGCGGTGAACAACCGGGTTGCCCATGCCGCCTTTCCACTGGAGCATTATCATGGCGTCTCTATTCTGATCGACCTGGCTAGGGCGGCCGACACGATTTCCACCGTGCTGCAGGATATTCCGATTGATCTGTACGCCTTGCGTGACAAGCTGTGCGGCGATGGCCGCTGCTTTATCGTCCGGGCCAAGGATTCGATTGAGCATATTTTCTCGGAGCTGTACACCATTCCTGATGCGGTAAAGTACGGTTATTTTAAGCTCAAGGTTCTGGAACTGCTGCTGTTTCTCAGCGCCATCGACCTGGCGGAGCAGGTGGAAGAGCGGTCCTATTTTGCCAGGCGCCAGGTCAATAAAATCAAGGCGATTAAGGAGCTGGTCACGCAGCATATGGAGCAGCATTTCACCTTGCGGGAGCTGTCACAGCGGTTCGATATATCGCTTACGGCAATGAATGCCTGCTTTAAGGCGGTGTATGGCGTATCTATCTACGCTTATATCCGGATCTACCGTATGCAAGCAGCGGCGGCCATGCTGCTGCAAACACAGGACAGCGTTACGATGATTGCCGGCCAGGTCGGCTATGAGAATGCCAGCAAGTTCGCCAGCGCCTTTAAGTCGGTCATGCAGGTGGCTCCTTCGGCTTACCGGAAATCGCGCTGATCAAATGGAGCCAAACCGGTTGGGATGGAGTGTCCGGTTGATTGCAGATTCTTTACAATAGAAGTCAGTTGCAGTTAGTACCTTACCCTATGTTGTAAATGACGCAAGGTACTGCGGCGGGCTTCTTATTTTTTTGACGGCAAAGCCGCGAAAATGGCCGCCGCCTGCTGCCAACTGTTAGGAGGGATCGCTATGGAGCTTCAGAAACAATCATTATTTTCCCGCTTGCTGGTCTTTGCCGGAGATTACCGGGCACTGCTGGTCTGGTCCTGGGTGTTAGCCGCTGGCAGTTCGGTGCTGTCACTGGGGCCTTTTCTCTGCATCTGGCTGGTTATCCGAGACATTTTCGGTGCGCTGCCCGATGTCAGCCGGGCAATGGGAATCACCCGGTTTGGCTGGCTGGCGGTAGGCTTTGCCCTGGCCAGCATTACCTGCTATTTTGCCGCGCTGCTGTGCTCGCATTTGGCTGCCTTCCGGGTGGAAAAAAATATGCGAAAGGCCGCTATGCACGCCATTGTGGAAGCGCCGCTGGGCTATTTCGATGCCAACGCCAGCGGCAAATTGCGCAAGGTCATTGACGATAATGCCGGTATGACCCATGCTTTCCTGGCGCACCAACTGCCGGACCTGGCCGGCGCTGCCGTCCTGCCGCTGGCCATTTTAATTATTTTCTTTGCCTTTGATTGGCGGCTGGGTCTGATTTGTCTGATGCCGCCGCTGCTAAGCCTGGCCTTTTTGCGGCAGATGATGGGCGGCGAACGAAGCCATTCGATGCATCAGTACATGAACGCACTGGAGACGATGAATACGGCTGCCGTGGAATATGTCAGAGGAATGCCGGTGGTGAAGGTATTTCAACAAACGGTGCATTCTTTCCGTAATTTCCGTGAATCAATCACCCGCTACTGGCAGTTTGCCTCAGAATTTGCCCTGACCTGCCGCTTGCCAATGGTCGGGTTTATGCTTACCATTCACGCTCCGTCCCTGCTGCTTTTGCCTGCCGGGCTGCTGCTGATCACCACGACGCCCGACTATAAACGGTTCTTGCTGGATCTGATTTTCTACATGCTGTTTGTTCCGGTGTGTACGACACTAATGGGGAAAATTATGTATGTGGGGGAAAGCGTGATGGCGGCGCAGGAAGCGGTTGGCCGGGTAGAGGCGGTTCTGCAGACGCAGCCGCTGGCAGCCGGCAATTATCGCGGGACTTTGCGGCAGACCGGCCTTTGCTTTGAGCAGGTTAGCTTTACCTACCCCGGGAAGGCAACGCCGGCTGTTCGGCAAGTCAGTCTCACCATACCGCCGGGGAAAACCTATGCGCTGGTCGGCCCCTCCGGTGGAGGGAAAACCACGCTGGCTACTCTGGTGCCGCGCTTTTGGGATGTACAGGCCGGCAGTGTAAAGCTTGGCGGCGTGGATGTCCGGGAGTTGCCGGAGGAAGAACTGATGCGGCAAATTGCCTTTGTTTTTCAAAATACCAGGCTGTTTAAGGCCAGCCTGCTGGACAACATCCGCGCCGCCCGGCCCGGGGCTGGCCGGGGCGAAGTGCTTCGTGCGGCCCATCTGGCCCAGTGCGACGACATTCTGGCCAAGCTGCCGCAGGGACTGGATACGGTGGTAGGCAGCGGCGGTATATATCTTTCCGGCGGCGAGCAGCAGCGGATCGCCCTGGCGCGGGCCATCTTAAAGGACGCTCCTGTTGTTGTACTGGATGAGGCAACCGCTTTTGCCGACCCGGAGAATGAGTACCGGATTCAGCAGGCCTTTCGGCATTTGACCAAGGGTAAAACAGTACTGATGATCGCCCATCGTCTTTCTTCCGTTCGGCAGGTTGACTGCATCGCCGTCCTCCAGGCGGGCGAGATTGTTGAGCAAGGCTCCCACGAGCAGTTAGTAAAGCAAAACGGCGTATATGCCGGGCTGTGGCGGGAATATCAGACAGCCATAGCCTGGAAGGTAAGGAGGCAGGAACAGAATGCTTAGCTTTTTTCAAAAGCAATTTGCCCTTAGCGAAACAGGGGCCAGGGATTTGGTCAAAGGCAGCCTGTACAGCGGACTGGTTAATATTAGTCTGCTGCTGCCGGTGGGACTGTTTATTCTGCTGCTGGGTGAACTGCTGAGGCCACTCTTGGGAGAGGGGCAGCCGGCATATGGGCCGCTAACCTATGGCCTGTTGGCAGCCGCTACAGGGCTTGTTTTGTTTTTCTGTCATTATTTACAGTATTCCAGCGTTTTTCTCGCCACCTACGCCGAAAGCGCCGCCCGACGGATTTCCCTGGCCGAAACGCTGCGCCGGCTGCCTTTGTCCTTTTTCGGGAAGAGGGACCTGGCCGATCTCACCAATACCATTATGGGTGACTGCACCGCGCTGGAGCATGCTTTTTCCCATGCCGTCCCCCAGTTGTTCGGCGCCATCCTGTCCACTTTGGCGGTTGCCGCGGGACTTTTATATACCGACTGGCGCTTAGGACTGGCTCTGCTATGGGTCATTCCGGTGGCTTTTTTGCTGATTATCGGCTCGAAGTATTGGCAGAACCGGGCGGAACGCAAGCATTATCTGGCCAAAAGAACTTGTGCCGACGGAATCCAGGAGTGCCTGGAAACGGTCAGAGAAATCAAGGCTTGCGGGATGAAGGAGCGGTATCTGGCCGGGTTGGACGCCAAGTTCGATCAAGCGGAGCAGGCCCAGATTCACTCCGAACTGATTGCCGCGACGCTGGTTACCGGCGCGCAGGCAGTACTACGGCTGGGGCTTGCTTCGGTTGTGCTGGTGGGTGCCCAGTTGCTGGTGGCAGGGAAGACCGGTCTCTTAACCTACCTGATTTTTCTGGTGGCGGCGTCCAGGCTATACGAGCCGTTGGCGGAGACGCTGTCCCGGATCGCCGAAATTTTTATGGTGGAGATTCCGCTCGACCGGATGAAGGAACTGGCGGCACAACCTGTCCAGTCGGGGCAAAGCGGTTGTACGCTGGTGAGTTATGATATCGTATTTGAGCAGGTCGCTTTTTCCTATGAAAAGAGCGAACCGGTTTTGCAAGAGGTGTCTTTCGCAGCCAGGCAGGGTGAAGTGACCGCACTGGTAGGACCTTCAGGCGGCGGCAAGAGCACGGCGGCCAAACTGGCGGCCCGTTTCTGGGATGCCACAGCCGGCCGGATTACACTGGGCGGACAGGATGTAACGGCCATCGACCCGGAAGCCTTACTGCAGAATTACGCGATTGTTTTTCAGGATGTATTGTTGTTTAACGATACGGTGCTGGAAAATATCCGGCTGGGAAAACGAAACGCCAGTGACGAAGCCGTGAAGGAAGCCGCCAGACTGGCCCTGTGCGACGAGTTCGTTGAGCGGCTGCCCCAGGGTTATCATACCGTCATCGGTGAAAATGGTTCGCTGCTGTCCGGCGGCGAGCGGCAGCGCATTTCTATCGCCAGAGCCATATTAAAAGACGCGCCGGTCATTTTATTGGATGAAGCTACCGCTTCGTTGGATGTGGAAAATGAGACCAAGCTGCAAAAAGCGTTAACGGCATTGATTAAAAATAAAACGGTGTTGATGATCGCCCACCGGATGAGAACGGTGGCCGATGCCGATCAGATTATCGTTCTGGATGGCGGCTATGTGGTTCAGGCGGGAACTCCCGCCGAACTGCTGCGGCAGGATGGGCCTTACCGACGGATGGTAGCCCTGCAAAAGCAGCAGGCAGAGAATCACTGATTAGTGATTGCCGAGAAAAAAAGTTATTGATATAACGAAAAAATACTTGCCTTTTTCCCTTTTTCCCGATACTATATAGTATATAAATCGCATAGGGAAAGTTCATATTTTTTAAATATGAGAAGCAATGGCGCTTTTAAAGAGAAATGTCTTTAAAAGCGCCATTTTTGCATCTTATCGACAGTATTTTGCTTTTACTACCTGTTTTTGATAGAAGAAGAGCTGAGGGGAAGGAAGGGATACTCACACCATTTCTTGATAGGTTTTCCGGCAATTATATTGGAGGAGGAGAAATATGAAAAAGCGTGGGATCAAATGGATTGCTTCCGTAACAATGAGCGTTATGCTGATGGGCGGCCTTTTGGCAGGCTGCGGCAGCGCCGGCGACAGTAAGGTTATCAAAATCGGTGCCGTATACGAGTTGACTGGCGGTACAGCCACTTTTGGCAATTCGGCGCTTAACGGTGCTAAACTGGCGGTAAAAGAAATGAACGCCAAGGGCGGCGTCCTGGGCAAACAAGTGGAACTGGCGATTGCCGATAATAAGGGCGAACCGTCGGAAGCCACCAATGCCATGACAAAAGTTATCACTCAGGATAAGGTTGTTGCCGTAACCGGCTTCACCACCAGTTCCAATGCCATTGCCGCATCGACGGTAGCGGAATCCAACGGAATTCCCTTTATCACCGCCGCGGCTACCAACCCAAAAGTAACGGTAGATGAAAAAACCGGCGAGGTAAAAAAGAATATCTTCCGCGTTTGTTTTATTGACCCGTTCCAAGGTACTGTAGGCGCCAACTTCGTGCTTAACAGTTTGAAAGCGAAAAAAGCCGTTATTTTAATTGATAACAGCAGCGACTATAGCAAAGGTCTTGCCCAGTTCTTCAAAGAAGCCTTTACCAAAGGCGGCGGGGAAATTGTAGGCGAAGAAGCATATCTGCAAAAAGACCAGGACTTCAAAACCATCCTGACGAAAATTAAAGGATCCAATCCTGATGTGATTTATGTTCCCGGCTACTATGAAGAAGTCGGCAAGATCATTAAACAGGCCCGTGAACTGGATATCAATGCAGCCTTTGTTGGCGGCGATGGCTGGGATTCGCCGAAACTGCTGGAAATTGCCGGCGCGCCTGCTCTGAACAACACCTATTTCACCAACCACTATTCGGTGGAAGATACCAGTCCGGCCTCGAAAGCCTTTGTTGATGCCTATAAGAAAGAATATAACGAAACTCCCGATGCGATGGCCGTACTTGGTTATGACGCGGCCAATGTTATGATGGACGCTATTAAGCGGGCCAACAGCGAAGACCCGTCTAAAATCCGGGACGCCCTGGCTGCCACTAAGGATTTTGCCGCCGTAACCGGTAAAATCACGCTCAATGATAAGCATGACGCAGTAAAAGGCGCCGTTATCATCGAATTTAAAGATGGTAAACAATCGTATAGAGAAACAGTAAATCCGTAAGAAACGGACGATAGTACCTTGTCAATCCTAAACTGTAGACACGGGATTAGGGTTGATAAGGTACTATATTATTGCCGGACTTTGGCTGCCTGCCAGAGTCCGGCATTTTATTATGGCGGCAGGACGGTATTTGACGAGCCTTGGCGCCGCCCCGGTTTTTGACAAAGGGGATTGACGCTGCCGGCAAGAATTGCTATTATAGAAATAGAGTACTAGAAAACTAGTACAGTATCAGACTTAATCTGACGAGGTATTTTTCGTAGCACAAGGCGGCGAAAGGCGGCATACCGGGAGTATGCCAACTAACGGCGAAGGGTTACGGAAAATAACCGTCAGTATTTACCGGGTAGATCTGACACTGTACTAATTATCTATATATTAGCTTTTAGGAGATTCGTCGTAATGGAATTTCGTATTAATAAAGCTTCTGAGTTTCCCATTTATCAGCAGCTTAAGGAACAAATCAAATACTTTATCTTAAGTGACGAACTGGCAAAGGGTGACAGGCTGCCTTCCCCCAAGGATTTGGCGGCGGTTTTGTGCATCAATCGCAATACGGTGACGGCCGCTTACAAAGAACTGGAGGGCGAGGGCCTGATTGAGATGAAGCATGGTCAAGGCACTTATGTCGCTGAGCGGCTGCCGCTCATTCCAGGAACCGAACGGCGTCAGGAACTGCTGACGCTGGCCCAGGAGATGATTCAGCGTTCGCGGGAGCTGGGCTTTAGCCCGGAGGATTTGTTTACAGTGGTATTCGGGCAGGCTATCTTAGGTTTTGATCAGCCCGCGGCCGGTGAAAAGGTGCTGTTCGTGGAATGCAACCAGCATGATATTGCCTACTACAGTCAGGAACTGGAGCAGGAGATCGAACTGCCGGTGGAAGGTTGCTTACTGGACGAACTGCGTGCCAGGCTGGATAATGAGCTGGCCGGTACAGTGCAGTTTGCGGTGACCACCTTCAGTCATGTAGAGGCGGTGAAACAGATTATGGAGCCTTACGGCAAAGCCGTGATTGCCGTCATGGCGGTGCCGCAGATCAAAACGCTGTTTCAGATCGGTCAGTTGCCACCGGGAACACGGGTCGGTCTGGTCTGTGCCACCGAGGCAGGAGCCGAGCGGATGGAAGCGTCGTTAAAGTCAACGGGTATGGATAATGTGATTCTCTGTCATGCCGGGCTGAATAATGAAGGTTCCCTGCGCCGCCTGCTGGGCGAGGTCGATGTAGTTGTCAGCTCGCGGGCCGTGGTTGACCGCATCCGGGCGATGGTGCCTCCCGGCATCCGGGTACTGGAATTCATCAACGCGCTGGATCAGGCTGGCATCAGCCTGATCAAGCAGTATCTGGCACCGCAGTTAGCAGCACTGCAGCGTCAATAGATCAATAGGGCTCACGAATAAGCAGGCCTTCCTCCAGCAGCGTTTCATCGCTGGCCCAGGTCTTGACGATGGTACAGGCGGTGCGGTAGTCAAAGCCCATGCCCATCAGGTAACTGATTAAGGCAACCTCAATGAGAACCTGCTTGGAATCGACATCCTTTTCCAGCTCTTTCAGGCCGCGGTTAACGACAGGCCGCAACTGGAGCAGGAAGAAATAGGCATTATTGGTCTGATTGGTGGGCGTCACTGAAATAATGGTTTGGCGGGGAGCTGGTTTGAAGAAGTTATGCATATGGTAAAAACTCCTCCTTTTTTATTATCTATTACATAATATGATGGTAAAAATATTATGTGAAATTATTGGCTCCCTGGAGTATGTTTTCGAGCTAAAGGAATGATCCATAGTAAGTGATTTTTGTGCTGTAGGGGCAAATGTTTTGCAGGAATCAATCATGGCTCTTATTTTCAAAAACGCCCTAAGAGAAGAGGTGAGGCAATGAATGGTAAAGTACATATCTTTGACAGTACGCTCCGGGACGGTTCCCAGGCGCAGGGTATTTCGTTCAGCGTCCATGACAAGCTGAAAATTGCGGCTAAGCTGGACGAAATTGGTGTTAGTTATATTGAAGCCGGTAATCCCGGCTCCAACCGCAAGGATTTGGAATTTTTTATGTTGGCCAGGGAGGAATTGAAGCTCACGCAGGCTAAATTGTGCGCCTTCGGCAGCACGCGCCGGCCGGGCAGCCGGGTGGAGGAAGACGCCGGCCTGCTGGCGCTGGTCAGTGCCGGTGCGCCGGTAACGGCTATCTTTGGCAAGAGCTGGGACTTTCATGTGACCGATATTATCAAGACCACCCTGGAAGAAAATCTGGCGATGATCAAAGACAGCATTGCCTATCTTAAGTTGCTGGGTAAAGAGGTGATCTTTGACGCCGAGCACTTCTTTGACGGCTATAAGCACAATCCCGCTTATGCCCTTACCGTCCTGGCGACGGCGCAGAACGCCGGGGCCGACTGGCTGGTGCTGTGCGACACCAATGGCGGCACGCTGCCTTTGGAGATTTATTCGATTGTCAGCGAACTGAGCGGCCGCCATGGTTATACCAACCTGGGCATTCACTGCCACAACGACGCGGGAACGGCGGTGGCCAATTCGGTGCTGGCGGTGCAGGCCGGCGCCCGGCAGGTGCAGGGCACCTTCAACGGCTTCGGCGAGCGATGCGGCAATGCCAACTTAAGCAGCATTATTGCCGACCTGATGCTAAAGCTCGGTTATGACTGTATCCCGGCCGACAATCTTAAGCAACTGTCGGCGGCCTACCGCTATATCAGTGAAGTCAGCAATGTCATTCCCTATGAACGGGAGGCCTATGTGGGCTACTGTGCTTTTGCTCATAAGGGCGGCATGCACATTGACGCCGTCAACAAGAACAGCGCCTCCTTCGAACATGTGCCGCCGGAGGCGGTCGGCAATGAACGGCGCATTCTGATGTCGGAAGTGTCGGGCCGCAGTACACTGATGGCGATTATCAATAAAATCGCACCCCATATTACCCGCGACTCTGAGGAGACGCAGCGTATTCTTGATAAACTGAAGGATAAGGAATATCACGGCTATCAGTTTGAGGGGGCCGAGCACAGTCTGGAGCTGTTGGCCCGCAAGGAACTGGGGCTGTTCCAGCACTCCTTTGAGCTTTTGGACTACAAGGTGATTATTGAAAAAGGTAATGGCAGCGGCAAAAGTCCGTCGTTGGCCTTTATTAAAATCAGAGTGGACGATATGATCGAGGAAGTCGGCGTGTCCGATGAGATAGGCCCGGTCAATGCCCTGGATGAAGCGCTGCGGCGGGCGCTGCATAAATTCTATGAAGCCATTTCCCAGATGCATTTAGCCGATTACAAAGTACGGGTGATTGACAGCGACAGCGCGACCCAGGCCAAGGTCCGGGTTATGATTGAGTCCACCGACGGTGTGACAAACTGGTCCACTGTCGGGGTTTCGACCAACATCATTGAGGCGAGCCTGCAGGCGCTGATTGATTCCGTTGAATATAGATTGATCAACAAATAGCAAGACAATATGAAGGGAGATATCGTAATGGGAAAACCAATGACAATGACGCAAAAGATATTCGCCGCTGCCGCCGGTCTGGAGTATGTGGAGGCAGGCCAGTTAATCAGTGCCAAGCTGGATCTGGTGCTGGGCAACGACGTAACCACGCCGGTAGCGATCAAAGCCTTTCAGGCGATGAAAACACCGACGGTGTTTGATAAGGATAAGGTAGCCCTGGTGCCCGACCATTTTACACCGAACAAGGATATCAAGTCGGCCGAACACGCCAAAATGGTGCGTGAATTTGCTTATAAACACGAAATTACCAACTATTTTGAAGTGGGAGAAATGGGTATCGAGCACTGTCTGCTGCCGGAAAAAGGCCTGGCCATTCCTGGCGATGTCATTATCGGCGCCGACTCCCACACCTGTACTTACGGTGCCTTAGGCGCTTTCTCCACCGGGGTGGGCAGCACCGACATGGCTGCCGGTATGGCTACCGGCTATGCCTGGTTTAAAGTTCCCGAAGCCATTCAGTTTGTCTTGAAAGGCAAACCCAGCAAATGGGTCAGCGGCAAGGATGTAATTTTACATATTATCGGCATGATCGGCGTCGACGGCGCGTTATACCAGTCGATGGAATTTACCGGCGAAGGTGTCGCCGCCTTAACGATGGACGACCGCTTTACCATTGCCAATATGGCAATTGAAGCCGGCGCTAAAAACGGTATTTTCCCGGTGGATGAAAAGACACTGGACTATATCAAAGGCCGCACCGACCGGGCGCCTAAGGCTTTTGCCGCCGATTCCGACGCCGTGTACAGCCGGGTTATTGAAATTGACCTGAGCACGCTGCAGCCAACGGTCGCCTTCCCGCACCTGCCGGAAAATACCCGGACCATCGACCAGGTGGGTGAGGTGGCCATCGACCAGGTGGTTATCGGCTCCTGCACCAACGGCCGCATGGACGATCTGCGGATTGCCGCTTCCATCCTGAAAGGCAAAAAAGTCAAAAAAGGCGTGCGGCTCATTATTTTCCCCGGCACGCAAAACATCTTCGTGCAGGCAATGGAAGAGGGACTGGCCAAAATTTTCGTCGAAGCCGGCGGCGTATTTAGCACACCTACCTGCGGACCCTGCCTGGGTGGTCACATGGGCATTCTGGCCGAAGGCGAACGGGCCTTGGCTACAACTAACCGCAATTTTGTCGGCCGGATGGGCCATCCCAACAGTGAAGTATATTTGTCCAGCCCGGCGGTGGCGGCTGCTTCGGCCGTAGCCGGTAAAATCGTATCCCCTGAGGAGGTAATGTAAACATGAAAGCTGTGGGCGACGTTTTAAAATATGGTGACAATATTGATACCGATGTAATTATTCCGGCCCGGTACTTAAACTCTTCGGACCCGGCCGATTTGGCCAAGCATTGCATGGAAGACCTGGACGTGGATTTTCTTAAGAAACTAAAAAAGGGCGATATCGTGGTTGGCGGCCGTAACTTTGGCTGCGGCTCTTCCCGCGAGCATGCTCCGATTGCTATTAAGGCGGCCGGCGTATCCTGCGTCATTGCCAAAAGCTTTGCCCGCATTTTTTACCGCAACTCGATTAATATCGGCTTTCCCATCCTGGAATGCGCCGCAGCGGTTGACGACGCCCAAACAGGTCATTCCCTGGAGGTTGATTTTACGGCCGGCATGATTAAGAACGTGACGCTGGGCAAGGAATATAAGGCCCAGGCCTTCCCGGAATTTATGATCAACATTATGGATAATGACGGTTTGGTCAACTGCGTCAAAGATAACAAAGTGGCATGGGGGAAAAACTGACATGAAAGAATTCGATATTGCCGTGATTCCCGGCGACGGAATCGGCGTGGAAGTTACGGCCATTGCGCTGAAGGTCATGGAAAAGGTGGCGGCCAAGTACGATGTGCGGCTGGCCTTTACCGAAGTGCTGGCAGGCGGCTGCGCTATTGACACTTATGGGGAACCGCTGCCGGACAGTACGCTGGAAACCTGTCAGAATTCCGATGCCGTGCTGTTAGGGGCGGTGGGCGGTCCGAAGTGGGACCACCTGGGCGGCAACCAGCGTCCGGAAAAGGCACTACTGGGCCTGCGCAGCGGCCTTGGCCTGTATGCCAATCTGCGGCCGGTCAAGATTTACGATGAATTAAAAGGTGCCTCGCCGCTGAAAGATTCCATTATCGAACAAGGGGTGGACCTCTTAATCGTTCGTGAACTGACAGGCGGCATCTATTTCGGCGAACGGGGCCGTACGACTACGGATGAGGGCTATGCGTCAGCCTTTGACAGTGAAGTGTACAACGAATTTGAAATTGCCCGCATTGCGAAAAACGCTTTTGAGGCGGCCCGCCTGCGGCAAAAGAAGGTAACCCTTGTCGATAAGGCCAATATTCTGGAATCGTCCCGGCTGTGGCGGGAAGTGGTGGTCAAAGTGGCCAAGCACTATCCCGACGTGGAGCTGAATTACATGTATGTGGACAATGCCGCCATGCAGTTGGTAAAAAATCCGGCTCAGTTTGACGTCATTGTAACCAGCAATATGTTCGGCGATATTTTGTCGGATGAAGCTTCGATGATAACCGGTTCGATCGGCATGCTGGCTTCCTCCAGCGTCCGCCAGGACAGCTTCGGCATGTACGAACCCATTCACGGTTCGGCGCCGGATATTGCCGGCAAGGACCTGGCTAACCCGCTGGCCCAGATTCTGTCGGCGGCCATGTTATTTGAATACTCATTAGGAATGAGCGAAGCGGCCCGTGACATCGAAAACGCCGTGCAATCGGTTTTAAAACAAGGCTACCGCACCGGCGATATCTGGACCGAAGGCACGGAAAAAGTCGGCACCACCCGCATGGGCGATCTGGTCCTGGCCGCGCTATAAGAAAAGATCAAAAAGATCCAGCTTGCTGGGTCTTTTTTTTGTGGCAGTGAAAAAGGGAATAGAGATTGGAAGATGACTTATTTCATCAGGGAGCAGCAGATGCGGATCATATTGTAACAAATACCTCAAAGCTCTCAATGATTAGGATACGACCAGTATCTAAAGAATAAGTAGGGTTAGTCTTTCCTAACTATTACTTTGCAGAGTCCATATACTTGCTATGTGGCAGTTATCTTACTTACAGTGAGTGCTCCCCTGTGGCCTTTACGGAAAAAGACGGTCCGCAGGATGCCGGAAGAGGCAGCTTCCGTTAAGAAATTCGTTTGTTTGAGCGAAGCGAGTTTCGGATTTTAGGAAGCTGCCTCTTCCGGCAAGTCTTTTGGAGTATTAGGCCTAGATCTTTTGCTTACTTTTGTAGCGATGACAAAAGTAAGGTAGTCAATCAGAGAAAACTGTGCTAAACTGTGTTAATTGTATATGGGAAGAAGGTTGAAAGTAGGCGCTCGCAATTTGCAACCCAACGAAACCACGATAAACAGCCGGCAACAGAATGCAGACAGTGATAGGGCAGGTATGCTCGGCGGGACGCAGGCTTAATGAAATAATGCGCTCTTGCGGTAAGCTGGCCGGCGTGGTATCATACAACCAGTCAAGTGAATGGCTGTTAGCCTGTGGTATTCGTCACCTTTACATGTTCAACCTACAAATTTCTAAGGGAGTCTAACGGTAGCTCTGCTGTCAAGCCGCTATAAGTGGAAGGCAAAGGCCCTGCCCGGGACACCCACCTGCCAAAAGCGGGTTTTGAACATCGCGGGAACGGTACTATGGGCTTTTATTTATCGACACAAATACCAAACGCTAACATACAGGGGGCCTGCTCATAGCAAGCCGCCTGGTTTTTTATTTGCTTGCCGTCGGACGAGGGTATAGACTTTTTATATAAAGCTCTTTCGGCATTGTTTTTATGGATTGCCGGGGCGGCAACGATGTATAATAAAGCTATATGCTAGTGTAGTGGCACATTCACATTTCGCTAAATTACTTGTCTACATTTCCATCTGCGTCGTTGTCGTCAATCGGCGTAGGAACCACTATGCCTCACTTCTCCGCCTTGCAGATGAAAATGTATCCTGCGTCCTTTAGTTGAAATGTGAACATGTCACTACACTAGTGCTCCACCAACTCTGAAACTACAATTTTTTCACGGATCTTTTTCCGTAAGGCTTCGTTATCGTCGGCTTATCTATGTCCGATAGGTGCGCCTCCTCCGCCTTGCCTTACGAAAAAATCTCCGCAAATTTAATTTGCACTTTCAAAGTTGATGGAGCACTAGGATGAGCCGGTTAGCCGGATAAGATGATATACTAAAGGAGCACAGATGATGAAAGAATTGGAATTTATTTATAAACGACACAGCGTACGGCGCTATCAGGATACGCCTGTCCCGGCGGAAGACCTGCGACAGATTCTGGCGGCAGCTACCCAGGCGCCTTCAGGCAAGAATCTGCAGAGCTGGCATTTTGTCGTTGTAAAAAATACGGCACTCATTGCCAAAATGGCGGCGGCAGTACGGGAGAAAAACAGGCAGTTGGCCGAGTATCTGCCGGAAGAGGAGCGAAAGCCCTTTACCGGCATGGTGGAATATCATACGGTGTTTAAACAGGCACCCGTGGTGATTTTGGCTTATGCCGGACCCTATCCCACTGTGGCTGAGAGCCTGCTGAAAGGCGGCCGGATGCCTGAGCAGGAGGCACGCCAGTATGCCAAGGCCAATCCGGCGATTCAGAATGTGGCGGCGGCGATGGAAAACCTGACGCTGGCAGCGGCAGCCCTGGGTTATGGCACCTGCTGGATGACCGGTCCGACTTATGCGGCGGAGGAAATTGGCGCCATGATCGGTCCGGTGAAGGAGAGCTACTTCCTGGCAGCCATGACGCCGCTTGGTGTTCCCTTGACTGCTGGCAGCAGCCCGCAGCGTAAGCCTTTAGAGGAAGTTGTTACTATTATTGAATAAACAGGCAAGATGAACAGGAGGTTACCGTGCACGGACCCAGCTATGTATTTTTGATTGGAACATTATTGTTATTGACTGGTATCACTTATCTGATTTACCGGATAGTAAAGGCCCGTACGGCGGCGTTTGATCGGCCATGGGCCGTATGGGCCTATTGGGCGATTGCGGTGCTGATGGTTGGCGGGCTGTACACCAGCCGCTGGCTGTATGCGGCCGGTGTGCCTGCCAACTGGTTTGCGCTCCCCGTTTTGTGGATTGTGACGCTGCTGCTATTACTACCTTTACTGTTGATTTTATCAGGTGTTGATTATACGCAAAGACGTTTGCTTGGCCGCAGCGGTGGTGGCGAGATGAGCCGGCGCGGTTTTCTGCGGCGGGCCTTTGCCGCCGCGCCGCTACTTGCCTTGGGCGGCAGTGCCCGCGGTGTCTATAACGCTGAACAGCAGTTGCTGGTACAACGGTACACTTTGCAGTGGCCAGAGCTGCCGCCGGCTTTGGACGGGTTTAAAATAGTCCAGCTAAGCGACACTCATGTGGGCACCTTTTTCGGCCTGGACAAGCTGGACCGGGCTTTGGCGGTGGTACGTCAGGAGCGGCCGCATTTGCTGGTTATTACCGGTGATTTAATTGACGATCTGGAGCTGCTGGAGGAGACGATAGCCAGATTGACTGCGTTGAGCGGCCAGATTCCCTATGGCATTTATTTTTGCTGGGGTAACCATGAGTATTTCCGTAATTTCGATCAAATTGAAGCCGCTTTGAAGCAAAGTCCGGTGAAGATTCTACGCAATAGCAGCGCTCTGGTACTGGACGGGGAGAAGCCGTTCTATCTGGCCGGTGTGGATTACCCATGGGCTCAAAACGGACAGGAGCAGGAAGCGGTCCGGAAGGACTTGTTTCAGCAGGCCTTGCAGTCGGTTCCGGCCAAAGCCTTTACCGTACTCTTAAGTCACCATCCCGACTTTATCGAAAATGCCTTTGCTGCCGGGCTTCCACTAACGTTGTCCGGCCATACCCATGGCGGTCAGATTGGTTTGTTTGGACATTCGCTATTGCCGTTAAGCTATCGGTATATGCGCGGTTTTTACCGCCAGGGAGACCGGCAAGGCTATGTCAGTACCGGGACGGGGCATTGGCTGCCCTTCCGGCTGGGCTGCCCCGCCGAAGTCGGTGTATTTACCTTCCGGCTGCCTTAAAATCATATTAAATTTTACATATTTTTCTACCTCTCTGTAGAAATACATGATATAATGTAAAGTAATTATCTGTTACTATACAATGTTATTTGGGGGAGAAAGTATGTTTGAATGGAAAGCGGAATATAGCTGTCAAATTGCCGAAATTGACAAACAGCATAAGCGTTTGTTTGAACTGGCCAGTGACTTGTATGACATTGCCACTCTGGACGATGACTATGATCATTATGATGAAATTATGGGTATCTTCCAGGAACTAAGCGATTATACGGTTTATCATTTCCAGTATGAAGAAAAGCTGCTGGATGAGTACGGCTATGATCCGCTGCAGGGGAAACTGCATAAACTGGAGCACGGTTCCTTTGTTAAAAAGGTAACAAAAATTATGCAGGAGGATCTGGACAAAAATGAGCAACAGCTGCTTAAGGACACCATTACCTTTATTGGCGGCTGGGTAGCGCAGCATATTCTGGAAACAGATAAAAACTACAGTGAATTTCTCAACCAAAAAGGAATACGCTAGGTAAGCACTGATTAAATGAACCTGTCGGGCTGGCGAGAGATTTTTTCGTCTGGTAGGAAGTAAAACCGCAGGAATAGTGGCCCCTATTGCAAAGTTTTGCTGACGCAGCCAGGCGGAAAAAGCTCCGTCAGGACGCGCAGCGTGAATTAATCAGTGCTTACCTAGATAAGGCCCGGGTGCGGACCCGGGCTTTGCTATTAGTTTGCTTTAGCTTAGGAGTGAACGGCCGGGAGGCTAAGGCTAGATAAAAACGGATATTCCGTATATTTCTAACTATTTACCAACAAACTGAAAACAAAAAATGAGAGGATGAGAGCTATGTTGTTTTCCCCTTTTTCCCTGAAAAAACTGTCTTTGCGCAATCGGATTGTTATGCCGCCTATGTGCATGTACATGGCCGGCCGGGATGGGTTGCCCAATGACTGGCATGCCACTCATTACGCCAGCCGGGCGGTGGGCCAGGTAGGGCTGATCATTGTGGAGGCTACCGGAGTTGAGGACCGGGGCCGGATTTCGGCACGGGACCTGGGTTTGTGGAATGATGCCCAACGGGATGGTCTAAAGAAAATAGTAGAGCTGGTTCATGCCCAGGGGGCAAGTATTGCCATTCAGTTAAATCATGCCGGGCGCAAGAGCGAGGTGGAGTATTTGGAGCCGGTGGCGCCGTCGGCGCTGCCTTTCAGCGAGGAGTACCGCGTTCCGAAAAGCCTGAGTGTGTCCGAGATTAGAGAGATTGTAGCGCATTTTGCGGCGGCGGCGCGGCGGGCGGTGGAGGCCGGGTTTGATGCCATCGAGATTCATGGTGCCCATGGCTATTTGATCAATCAGTTTATGTCGCCCCTGGTCAATCAGCGTACCGACGAGTATGGCGGCAGCAGCGCCAACCGTGGACGGCTGCTGGGCGAAGTGCTGGAAGCGGTCAAAGCGGTCACGCCAACCGATATGCCGGTATGGGTGAGGGTATCGGCCGAGGAATATGAGCCGCAGGGCAACGGGCCGGAAACGGTGGCGGAAATCATTAACCAGGTAAAAGCGAAAGGGCTGGATGCCGTTCATGTAAGCTCCGGCGGGGTAACTTCCTTCCGGGTGAAAGCCTATCCGGGCTATCAGGTGGATATGGCCTGGCGGATCAAGGCGCAGACCGGTCTGCCGGTAATCGGCGGCGGACTCGTTACCGGGGCGCGGGAAGCCGAACATATATTGAAGGCCGATGTGGATCTGGTGTTTTTAGGGCGGGAACTGCTGCGCAATCCTTACTGGCCGCTGCAGGCAGCCGGCGCATTAGGTGAGGAGATTGCCTGGCCTGAGCCGTATCTGCGGGGGAAATAAGTGATGCGTCTTGACTTATGTATCTGGTTCTGCTAAGTTAAAGATTGTATTGTTAAATGACATAGTGCTTTAACAGGCGAATTGTTAAAAATAAAGGGTGAAGTTATGCTGCATGCATTTTCCCGGACCGAGCTCTTAATCGGAACGGAAGCGTTAGAAAAATTATCCCAGTCGAAGGTGGCTGTCTTCGGCATTGGCGGTGTGGGAACCTTTGTGGTGGAAGGGTTGGTCCGTTCAGGTGTAGGCAAGTTTGTACTGATTGACGACGATTGTATTTGTTTGACCAATATCAACCGTCAGCTTCACGCTACCCGGAAAACGGTGGGCAGACCGAAGGTAGAGGTCATGCGTGACCGCATTCTGGAGATTAATCCCCAGGCCGAGGTTACCGTATTCCAGCAGTTTTATCTGCCGGACAATGCCGAGCAATTGATTCAGGATGATTATGACTATATCGTCGATGCCATTGACACGGTAACGGCCAAACTGGATTTGGTGGTTCGTGCCCATGCCCGGCAAATACCGATCATCAGTTGCATGGGAGCCGGCAATAAGCTGGACCCGACCCGGCTGGAAGTAACCGATATTTTCCGTACTTCCGTCTGCCCACTGGCCAAGGTAATGCGCCAGGAGCTTAGAAAACGGGGAATTCCGTCGCTGAAAGTGGTGTATTCCAAGGAGGAACCGTTAAAGCCACGCGAATCGGAAGGGGGAAGCTGCAGCACCGGCTGCATTTGCCCGTCCGGTACGACCAGGAAATGTACGACCAGAAACCAAATCCCCGGCAGTATTGCTTTCGTTCCCTCGGTTGCCGGCCTGATTATTGCCGGTGAAGTCATCAAAGATATTATCTTTGACCGGGTGGCGGCCAAGTCATAAGGATCGTTGGCGGGGGCTGACCGTTAATCCCCTTAAGGTGTAAGGAGTTTTGTATGGATACAGGCGTTAGACTGCTTTACTTTGCCGCTGATCTGCTGCTGCCGTTAGTGGCCGGCTATCTTTGCTGCCGGCGCGGCTGGCTGAGCGAGCGTGTGATTGATCGGATTGTTTCGTTTAATATTGTGGTGGTCAGCACCTTGCTGGCAGCGCTCAGCTTTTGGGGGTTGACGCTGGATGCCGGCCTGGTTTGGCTGCCGGTGCTGGGGGTCGGGGTCAGCCTGATCCCCGGTCTTCTTGCTTATTACCGGTCAGGCCGGAAGTACGGCAGCGAACTGGATCAGGGCAGCTACCTGCTGGCGGCAGCCTTGTCCAATATGGGCACGGTCGGCGGGCTGTGCGTCTTTTTTATGTACGGGGAGACCGGGTTTGCCTATACCCAGTTGATGACTATGTTCTTTAATGTGGTGGTTTTCGCCGTCTGCTTTCCCCTGGCGCAATACTATTATATAAAAGGGCAGTCAGCGGCTAAACCGGTTATTTGCTGGTCGGCTGTCTTATTCAGCCGGAACCAGTTGCCGGTTGTTGGCCTGCTGGCGGGGATGGGCTTGACGCTTGGCGGCCTGCCCAAACCGGTAGCGGTCAGTGAGTTTTTTAGTGTCCTGATTCATTTCGGAGCCTGGACCGCGCTGCTGCCGGTCGGGTTTTCCATTAACTTCGGTGAAATGAAGAAGTATTACGTGGATATTCTCGATTTGATTCCTATTAAATTCGTGGTGACGCCGCTGGTCATTTATTGGCTGGCCCAGGTCACGATCGGCGACACGGTGGCCGATCATACGGCGCTGGTGCTGGCCAGCACGCCGCCGGCTATTAATTCAGTGCTTACCGCTAAGATTCACAATCTGAATGTGGATATTGCCATGGCCTCTTTCGTGGTTTTGACCGTGCTGTTTTTGGCAGTTGTCTACCCGGTGCTGTTTTTCTGGATCATGTACTGACAGGGTGTGAGTTTAGGGAAAAAGTCAGCCAATGGCGGACTTACACAGAAAATTAAGAAAAATAACACATAAAGTTTGTATTTGGGGTAGTAATTTATATAGAAAATTGATATAATATTAACGAAGCAACGGAGCACAAAAGGGGGGTTAGCCAGTGTTTTGGCGGACGCTGGTTAATTAGGGCGAAGCTCCGTTGCGCGGTTAACTTGTAAAAAGCGTACAACCTTTAACCGGTTGGCGTTTCCGTCATCTAACGATGACCATAGATAAACCATTTCTTTTACCAATCAAGAAGTAAGCCTTGGCGGCAGCCGAGGCTTATTTTGATTTTCCGGCGGCAACTGACTGCGGCGGGGTTCAGGTGGAATAGTACACCGCTCTGTTACTGGCGGTCGCGGGATGATACAATATAGCTATACCTGTAAGTAAAGATGATTTTAGAATGGCGGCAGAAGGAGGCTGAAACGATGTTGATAGATACCCATATGCATACCCGTTATTCCACCGATTCGGAAATGACCCTGGCGGAGGCGATGGCGCGCTCGCAGGAGCTAGGCATCGGCATTACAATTACCGATCATATGGATTTGAACTATCCCAATCCGGGGGAGTTTGTTTTTGACCTGGGGGATTACTGCAGCGAGTATGGGCCTTACCGGAGTGAAAAGCTGCTGCTGGGTGTAGAGTTCGGTCTGCGCATGGATTGTTTGGAAGCGACGCGGGAACTGGCGGGGAGCTATCCGCTGGACTATATGATTGGCTCGATTCATGTGATTAATGACATTGATTTATACTGGGAATCCTTTTATCGCGGCCATAGCAAGCAGGAGGTCTATTCTCTTTATTTTGCCACCATGCTGGAATGTGTCAAAGCTCACGACTTTATTCACAGCCTGGCCCATATCGATTACATTTCCCGCTATGCCCGGTTTGCCGATACCCATGTCTACTATGACGAATTTAAGGAAGTCATTGATCCGGTGCTGGCGGTGCTGGCCGAGCGCGGGCAGGCTCTGGAGATCAATACCAAGCGGGTGCTGACACCGGAGTATATGGCGCTGTTGCTGCCGGTTTACCGGCGGTTTGCCGAGCTGGGCGGACGCCATGTAACCGTCGGTTCCGATGCTCACCGGGCCAGCGAAATCGGCCGGGATATGAAGACGGCTTTTGACTTTGCCGATTGCTGCGGTTTAAGACCGGTTTATTTCAAAACGGGAAAGCCGGAATACCAGGCTCGCGATTAAAGGCTCCGTTTACCGGATTCATTTATCGGGTATGATACATATCACATGGCTGATTGATGCAGATCACATTTTTTAGATAGAGAACCTGGTATGATAAGAGCAGATACAGGAGGATGATACTATGCTACCAACAGGTGCCAACCTACAGAAGATATGGAACGGAAAGAAAACCTACGCTGTCACGCCGCATATTCCGGGCGGCTTTGTGAAAGCCGACGCCTTACGCAAATATGCCGATGTGGCGGAAAAATATGGTGCTACCTTAAAACTGACCTCGGCGCAGCGCATTATGCTCACCGGCTTAAAGGCCGAGGACGTGGAGCAGGTTTGGGCCGATCTGGAAATGCAGCCGGCGATCGGCTTTGCCAATTGCGTGCGCAGTGTGAAAATATGTCCGGGCATCGCCTTTTGCAAGCGAGGCAAGCAGGACAGCATCAAGCTGGGGCTCGAACTGGATAAACGGTATCACAAGAAGGAAATGCCCTCCCGCATGAAAATGGGAGTGGCCGGCTGTCCCAACTCCTGTGCCGAAGTGTATGTAAAGGATGTCGGACTGCTGGCGACCGATGCGGGCTGGAATGTATATGTGGGCGGTAGCGCCGGCTCGCATCCCCGTCTGGCCGATTTGCTGATTGAGGACCTGACGGCGGAGGAAGCGCTGCACATAGTGGACATTATTGTGCGGTATTATCAAAAGAATGCCGATATTGAACGGGTTGGACAATTTATTGACCGGATTGGCTTAAAAAAATTCAAGGCCGATGTGCTGGCCGAATTCTACAAGGGCGTCAGCGAAACCACCGAACCGCTGGTCAGCCAGTCGGCTGCCGGAGAAAAAATCATTCCTGTGGCGGGCGGCCTGACCGAAGGGACGCTGGTACTGGGTGACAAGATCACCGCCGACAGCGTGATCAGCGATATTATCCGGGTGTATCCGCAAACGGTGCCTGTCTTCCGCTCATTTGGCATGGGCTGCCTGGGCTGTCCGTCCTCGACGGGGGAAGCGGTCCAGAAGGCGGCGGAAATCCATGGGATCAAGGTGGATGAAATTCTGGCGGCACTGAACAAGGTCATATAGTCTTTTTTACTACATTTATTACAGCAGGAGGAATACAGATGAGTGCATTTTTAGGACATATTCACTATTGGCTATACAATAAGATCCGCTTGGTTATCAACCGGGAGGAACTGGTCTTTGCCAAAGCCCAGGAAAGCTGCGGTGATACGGCAGAAGAACTGCGGGACCAGGTGTGGCAGACTTACGGGCAGCCGCTGCCTGATGCCGATCTGGGTGATTTGATTGAGCACGGCAATATTCATGGCTGGCTACAGCGGCAGATCAATCTGGCCGAATCGAGAGAAGCCGCCTTAATCAAGGAGTTGCTTGAGGTTTGCGGCGGTGACGCCGAGACGGTGATTCTCCGGGCTTTTGCCGAACATGGCGAGAGCTGCGGCCGTCATGCCGCCGAACAAAATAAATATGAAACCGACCGGGCCGACGGCATCTATCAGGCGCTGAATGATTACCTGCTGAACGGCATGCCCTGCGATCAGGCCGATGTCATGGTTGCGAGCAGCGCTGATCAGGTTATCTGGGAGAGCGGCACCTGTCTGCAGGAGCCTAACTGGAAACGGGTCGGCATCAGCGCAAAACCCATGAAAAAGTTATATCAGGAATGGACCCAAAACTTTGTCCGGGCCATGAACCCAGCCATGGAATACAGCCAGACTGCCGATACCGCTCAGGGCGGCGCCGTTAACCGCTACGAGATTAAACGGGTTTGATGGGCGACCTGGTGTCTTGTAACCCCTGAGACTAAATTGGCTGGCACGGAATTTTTCCAAGACTAGGGGAGTGACACGTTCATATTTCAACTAAAGGACGCAGGATACATTTTCATCTGCAAGGCGGAGGAGTGAGGCATAGCGCGGTTCCTACGCCGATTGACGACAACGACACAGATGGAAATGTAGACAAGTAATTTAGCGAAATGTGAATGGGCCACTACACTAGGGGAGTATGCTGACTGACGACAACGCAGTATTGTGGAAAATCTACCGCAAGAATAGTGCAGAATCAGGGTTACAAGGGACTAAAAAAGAATCGCTGAAACAGGAAAACAGCCACCAGGCTGTTTTTTTATGATTATTATGCAGTCTGTTGGGCGTGCACAAAATAATTCCGATGATTCCTTCCAAGATACGGATAAAACGAGTATAATAAAACATAGAAAGCGTAGATAATTGGCAAAAGAGAAATCTTTTTGTCGAATCACCGGCAGTAGGAGTCGGATTGCTTACTTTTTCTGGTGATTGTTCAGGCGGTGTCCGAAGTAAGCAGTTATGAAGTGATCATATAGATAACCTTATAAGCATTCTTTAGCAAACCTTTTTAAAGGAAGGGACGCAAAGCCATGGGTCTAAGGATGTAAATCTATGATAGCCAGGTTGCATAACGCACCGGCTTTTTTTGTTTTTTTACCAGCCGCGAGGGAAGCTTGTTCCCCATATGATAAGGAGATGGAAACATTGGCTGTAGGAAAATGTTCTTGTGGCAGCAAGCAGTATGAAGAGGTTGACATAACGCCGGCGGGGGCCCAGGAGAAGAGATCGTTCACCCGTTGCAAGCGCTGCGGCTTAGTTGTGGCGGGACAGGGAAACTGGCCGGAGGAAGAGGAGACCGGGCTGGTAAGCCATTGGGCAAGAGTCCTGCGGGATGGTATGGGCTCTATCCTGCGGGCATGATCGCCCGGATTTGGACAAGGGGACGGTTCAGGCGATTCTCATGAACTGCTGCAGAAATCAGTGGCCAGGGCAGCTTTGCCAGTGGGCAGGCTGAGTCTTAGTGTAGCAGGAAAACGGCAGCAAACAGGGAACTATTACTAGTGGTCCATTAACATGGGCCATGCTGTTAGTTTGAAAACATACCTGAAGCAAACGGATACTTAGCCTGTCTGTTTGTGCCGGACTTTTCCGGTCCGGCTGTGGTGGGGGCTGAATCAGCGGTTCCCCGGGAAAATCAAAGGAGATGGATAGCTTGGATATGCCTGCGATAATACAGGATGCGTTCAGCAGCGGTTTCTCGCTGCCGTCGGCGGCCAGCGCGGTGCCGGACATGACGCAGACAGTTGCTACAATAAAGGAAGTATGGGATGCACAAACTTTTTCCGACCTGGTCAGCGGACAGGTCCACGTACCGGATGATGTGATCAATCAGGCGCTGGCCTCAATGCTGGAGCCCGGCGGACCGGTTACGGAAATGAAGGTTACCTCGCTAAAAAACCACCAGCTTAGAATTGAAGCGAAGACGGCCAAGGAAGGGCGGGTCGTGCTGGTCTGCACGGTGGAGCAATTAGTACATAATCAGGATCAGTCGTTGCTAACACTGAAGGTAACCGATAAAAAGCTGCCGGACAAGCCTTTCGTGTCATGGATTTTTTCCCGGGTCAGTCTGGCGATGGTGAGCAAGGTTGTGGGACACCTGGATCCCTCTTACGGGTTAGATGTCAATATTCATGGGAATACTGTCACCATTGATTTTCGTCAGGCGCTATACAATTCCCGGCTTGGCAATTTGGAACTGTTCGGTTACCGGCCGGTGGATTATCTTACCGTGTATTCGCTTACGCCGCAGGACGGCTTTTCCGATATCAGCACTAACCTTGCGTTGCCGGAGCAGATAAAAACAATGATTAAAAATGTTTGGTTATAGGATGTGCTTTTAAATGAACGGAATGATTTATGGCACAAAAAGCGCTGTCAGGGGTCGTTTCGGATCGTTTACAAACACACCCTAAGACGGGAGGACAACCTGGTATGAAAAAAGTATTAACCATTGCCGGCTCGGATAGCAGCGGCGGCGCCGGCATCCAGGCCGACTTAAAAGCCTTTTCCGCGCAGGGCGTGTTCGGCATGAGTGTCATCACTGCCGTAACAGCGCAAAATACGCAGGGCGTACTGGCGGTGCAGGACATTGAGCCGGAAATCATCGCCAAGCAGATTGAAGCGATTTTCGAAGATATTGAGGTGGATGCCGTTAAAATAGGCATGGTTTCCCGGCCTGTCACCATCCATACCATTGCCGCCAAGCTGCGTCAGTACCAGGCGGTCAACGTGGTGGTCGACCCGGTCATGGTATCCAAAAGCGGCTATCATTTGCTGCAGCCGGAAGCCGAAGCAGCCCTGGTGCAGGAACTGCTGCCCCTGGCGGCACTGGTTACACCCAACATTCCCGAGGCGGAAGTGATTGCCGGGATGACTATTCATAATCTGACGGATATGGAGGAAGCCGCCCGGCGGATACACCGGCTGGGGGCGGCCTGCGTCCTGGTGAAGGGCGGTCATCTGCCGGATGACGCCACCGATATCCTGTACGACGGCAGTCACTTCGAATATTTGGCGGCCAAACGGATTGCCACCAAGAATACCCACGGCACCGGTTGTACATTATCTTCAGCGATTGCCGCCAATCTGGGCAAGGGCTGCACGGTGACCGAAGCGGTGAAACGGGCCAAGGCGTATATTACTATAGCCATTGAACATTCGCTGGCTATTGGCAAAGGGGTAGGGCCGACCCATCATTTTTACGAGTTATACCGGAAGGCGGGGCTGGAATGAACGCCATTGACTATTCTTTGTATCTGGTGACTGACCGCCGGCTGGTCGGCGGGAAGGACTTTTATCGGAGTTTGGAAGAAGCCCTGGCCGGTGGGGTAACGCTGCTGCAGCTTAGGGAAAAGGAAGCCTCGTCGGCCGAATTTTACCAGATTGCGCTTAAGGTCAAGGAAATCTGCGGCCGTTACGACGTGCCGCTCATTATTAATGACCGGCTGGATATTGCCCTGGCCGTTGATGCCGACGGACTGCACATTGGTCAGCAGGACCTGCCGCTGCCTGTGGCCAGAAGGCTGCTGGGCCGGGACAAGCTGATTGGTGTGTCGGCGACTACACTGGCCGAGGCGCAACTGGCCGAAGCAGGTGGTGCCGATTATCTGGGGATTGGGGCCATGTACCCGACAGGCACCAAAACGGATGCCCGGGCGGTGAGTCTGTCAGAACTGACCGCCATCCGGCAAAATGTAACCATTCCGGTTGTGGCGATCGGCGGGATTGGAACGGCCAATGTGACGGAAGTCATGGGTACCGGCATTGCCGGCGTCTCAGTTGTTTCAGCCATATTGGCCCAGGACGATGTCCGGGCGGCAGCGCAGCACCTGCGCCAGTTGATCATAACGGCATAATAACAAAAAGGCTGTTGCGCTAAAGCGTAACAGCCTTTTTAGTTCTGTTGGGGCAATGTCAAAAGAACGACAAGCTATTTTTCCTACATGCAGGCTGTTGTAAATAAAAGCATTTTTGCGACAGCCTCCTTTATGGCTACAGTTTGTTGACAAAGCGCTGGATTAAGGGATATTCATACAACTGTCCGTCAACCGCCCGGACGGCGGCGATGATCGAGGTGACAAGCAGTAACAGCCAGAAGATGGCCAGGACGGGCACCAGTAGAAAACCAATCAGCAAAGTGCATAATAAGCCGGTAATTGCCGAAAATACCAAAATAACCAGATGAGCCACCAGGGCTTGTTTGGCATGCTCGTAAACAAAGCGGTCCTCCCGTTTAAGCAGAAAGATCACCAGGGGAGCGACGATAAAACCCAGGCCGCCAAGCAGGTAGGCCAGATGGGATAATACAGCCAGCAGTTTTTGTTCGCCGGTAATATCGTTCATCGGAAAACACCTCCTAATTAGTTCCTATTCCCCAAGAATTAACGAAGTATGGCACAAAAAGTGCCGTCAGGGAACGTTTCGGATCGTTTGAAAACATACCCCGGGCGGAGCTGTTTACTATATAGTATGGCAAATTAGCCGCCGGTTGTATAGTGGTCTGTACAAAAAACGGCAATGCCGTGAGAACCCAGCGGCGGCGCGGCGACAAGACCTGCATATTTAGTGAGTATGCTGCATAAATAATTATTTTTATTTTTACTTAATTTATTATTGCACTTTCACCTGATTATGATAAAATCATATCGTTGCGTTTTAGCGCGTCGTACAATACGAAAGGTAGGAGAGGATAATGGAAAAAACATTCAAATTGTCCCAGACGGCAGTGGAAAGGCTGGCGGAGAGTTATGGGACGCCGCTCTTAATTCTGTCGTCAGAGCAGATTAAGCGAAATTACAATATGCTGGCAGAATATCTGCCGGGAGTACATCTGTATTATGCAGTTAAATCAAATCCTAATGAGACTATTGTCCGGACACTGGCAGAGCTAGGATCCTGCTTCGATGTGGCTTCAGATGGCGAGATGCAGGCGCTGACCGCCATGGGTATTGAACCGCATCGCATGGTTTATGCGAATCCTGTTAAGACGGCAGGCGGGCTGGCTACGGCCAGATGTACCGGTATAAATAAATTTACCTTTGACAGTGAAAGTGAAATTGGCAAGATGGCCAAGGCTGTGCCCGGCGGTGCGGTACTGCTCCGGATACGGGTGGACAACCCCAAGGCGTTGGTCGATTTGAATAAAAAGTTTGGTGCCCATCCCGATGATGCCCTGCGTTTGTTGCGGCTGGCCCGGGAGCAGGGACTGGATGTGGCCGGGCTATGCTTCCATGTTGGCAGCCAGTCGGTCAGCTCCGAAGCGTATTACGATGCGCTTAGAATTTGCCGCCGCTTATTTGATCAGGCGGCAGCCGAGGGCTTTAACCTGCGGGTCCTGGACATCGGCGGCGGGTTCCCCATCCCGGCCCTTAACGAAACAATTGATATTCCCGGCATTCTTACCGAAATCAACACGGGGGTCCAAAAATATTTCCCCCACACCGAAATTTGGGCTGAACCGGGCCGTTTTATCTGCGGCACAGCAATGAATCTTATCACCCGGGTCATTGGCACCCAGGAACGTAACCATCAGCAATGGTATTTCCTGGATGACGGCCTGTATGGAACTTTTTCGGCTGTGATTTTCGATCACTGGGAGTTTGAACTGGAAACCTTTAAAAAGGGTGAACTCATTCCGGCCACCTTTGCCGGTCCGAGCTGTGATTCCCTGGATATCATGTTCCGGGACAAGCTGACGCAGCGGCTGGAACTGGACGATCTTATCCTGGTGCCCAACTGTGGTTCCTATACTTCGGCTTCGGCTACCGTATTCAACGGTTTTGCCAAGACGCCGATCATTGTCTGGGAAGAAGTGCAGCACTTGTTTGATGCTTCCGAACAACTGGCGGCGGCCGTCTAACCGGCAGCCGGCTTACAATAAAGACGCGACGGTCTCTCCTGAGGGAGAAGCCGTCGCGTCTTTTTATGGTTTTTTTCTGGTGACGGAAGCTGCAGTTTCGTCGGGTAAAGCCGTCATAACCTGCTCCAGCACTGCCTGCCAGTCGCCGGTCCGGCACTGCCGGAAGAGGCGGGCCGAGGGATACCAGGGACTGTCCTGCCGTGCTAACTGCCAACGCCAGTCGGGATCGAGGGGCAATAAAATCCAGACTGGTTTGCCCAAGGCACCGGCCAGGTGGGCTACGGCGGAATCAACGGTGATCACCAGATCAAGCTGGCTGATTAAGCCGGCCGTTTCGGTGAAATCATTTAGTTCTGCCGAGACGTTAAGAATAGCCAAACCACTGTCGGTCAGATCCGCCGCCCGTTTGCCCACCTGCAGGCTGATCCAGTGAACCTGGGGATGCCGCTCCGGTAAAGTCCGGAAGACAGAAAACGGGATGGAACGGTTATGGTCGTTGTCATGCCGGGGATTGCCGGCCCAGACAATGCCGATTCTGGGATGGTCTGGTTTCAGGGCGGCAAGGCGCTTGCGCCATTTGGTTACTAATGTGGCCGGCGGTTTGAGATAGGGGATGACGGAGGGAATGCTTGCTTCTTCCGTGCCGAACCGATAGGGCAGGCTGTGGAGCGAGCAGGCAATATCGTACTCCTCCAGCGGAACCTGCCCCTCCGCATATACCGGACAGTCCAGGGAGTGAGCAAGCAGCCGCTGCAGGGGCGTTTGAACCACCACCCCGACAGTGGCTGCCAAACCGGTGAACAGTGTGGCATAGCGGATAAAATGCAGGGTGTCGCCAAAGCCCTGCTCGAAGAATAAAAGCAGGCGGCGATCGCTAATATCCTCTCCCTGCCAGGAGGGCAGAGGGGGCTGTGAATAGGTAAAGGCAATGAGGCGCTTTTCGTAATAATCCCAGCCGGGCAGGTAGCGGCCCTGGAGCAGGTAAAGGGTGCCGAGACCGAAAACCGCTTCCGCCGTTTTTGCCGGTGCCCCGTTTTGAATCGCCTGTTGGTAGTAGTCTTCAGCTTCTGCGTAGCGTTCCTGTTTACGGAGGATGAGAGCCAGCCGGCGCAAAAGGCCCGGCTTACCGGGATGATAGGTAAGGGCCCGGCGAAGGCAGGCTTCCGCTTCGTTGTGGCGGTTTAGTTTGTTTAAAACGGAAACTAAATTGGTTGCGGCCAGGACAAAGTCCGGTTTTAACGCAAGGGCCTGGTTCAAGTGGGTGACCGCCTCAACCGGACGGTTCAGCTCATGCAGGATGAGCCCCAGGTTGTTGTGAGCCTCGACATAATGGGGCTGCAACCCCAGCGCCGCTTGAAAACAGCTTAGGGCCTCCGGCAGCCGTCGCAGTTTCTGGTAGGTCAGCCCTAGATTATTGTGGGTGACAGGATTGCCCGGTTCCAGCTGGAGTGCCTGCTGAAAAGCCCTGACGGCCTCTTCCGGCAATTGGGCCTGTGAAAGAATGATGCCGCGATTATTGTAGGCCTCCGTATAATTGGGGCACACGGCAAGCGCCTGGTCCAGATAAAACTGCGCCCGGTGCAATTCGCCGGCTGCAGCCACGACCAAGGCCAGGTTGTTGTAGGCTTCGGCAAAGTCGGGTTTCCGGTCCAGGGCCATGGTAAAGCAGGTTTTAGCGCCGTCCGGGTGCTTGAGGGTATGAAGTACCAGGCCGAGCTGAAAATACGTATAAGGTGAGTCTGGGTTTAGTTTAGCGGCGCGGGATAGGGCATCGGCCGCTCCCTCCGGACGGTGACTGTCTTTTAGCAGCACTCCCAGCGTATAGAGAGCTTCGGCATAATCGGGTTTGAGGGCAAGCGCACGGCGCAGATGAACTTCGGCCTCATCCAGCCGTTTTTCCCGCTGAGCCAGCAGGCCCAGATTATAGTGGCCTTCCGGCCGGTCAGGGTATAGATGGATCAGATCTTGAAAAGCCTGCCGGGCTTCTTGCTGCTTACCGGCCAGGGCCAGAGTGATTCCCTCTTTCAGGTAGGTTTCAGGCAGCATGGTGTTCCTTCTTTCTGCAGACATAGATATACGACCTGTTTAGCATCTATCATATAGAGATAACCTTGGAATTTTATTTGGAAATGAGGGACTGTAAAATAGGCAGGTGACATAAAAGAAACAGGAAATAGAGGGATTTAATGGAATACAAAGAATATATTACAAGCAGTTTTGGTGCACATTTGTCAAAGTAGGCAAAAGTGCGGTTAAACCGGTACATTGTGTGATATCAAACCGGAAAAGGAGGAGCAGATTGCGAAGGATTGTTGCACTTATAAGTGGTTTTTTATTTTTGTTATTGGCTGTGAGCCCCGTGCTGGCAGAACCGGCCGGTCCGGCGGGAGTGCCGGGATTGGGGCAGGTTGCGGAGGGCCATGCCTATCTGCCCAAGGGTATCAAGCTGCAGGCCCGGTTGTTGGGCACGTTGGACTCGAAAACCAGTAAGCCGGGAGATAAGTTTTCATTTAAGCTTTTGCAGAACGTGATTATTGCCGATACCGTGATTATCGCGCAAGGGACGACCGGCGAGGGCATCGTAAAAACTGTAAAGCGGGCAGGCTTGTTTGGCCGGGGAGGTATGATTGAATTGGAAGGCGTCGGCCTTAAGACCGTTAACGGCATTCAAGTCCCGGTAACCCTGCGGCAGCGCAGTGCTGACGGCGGGCACACGGCGGATTTGGATTGGTATGATGATGCATCCAGCGCCACCCCGGCCTTAACTGTTGGTGTCATGAGCGGCATCACGAGCGGTTCGGAGGTGCAAATCGGTGCCGGCACCAAATTGATTTTGGAGTTACCCTATGCTGTAGATCTGCAGGTCACGCCGGAACAGTTGCGGGAGCAAACGGAGCCGCCGGCACCGGAAGCGGCGGAACCCATAAAACCGGAGCTTGTTAATTAGCCCTTTTTATAGCAAGATCATCTTTCGGTTTGTTTGTAAAATAACCGAAATGTCCCCTGACGGTGCTGGCGCAAATCTCTCGCCATGATTCCGTTAATTTACAAGCAGCCTTAGTCAGAAAAGGAGAAGTTGTCGATGAAAAAGATTTTTATGTTCGTTTTGTTTATTATGCTGACGGTTTCACTGGTGAGTGCCAATCCAAGTCAGGAGCCGGCCAATGCCGGTGTTACGGAAGTGTTGCCTGGTCATGCCTATGTTCCCCGGGGAACGATGATACCCTGCGAACTGTTGACGGAGGTCAGTTCCGGCAAGAATAAGGCCGGTGATAAAATTAACTTTAAGGTGCTGGAGGATGTTGCCGTAGGTAACGTCATCGTCATTGCCAAGGGAACCACCGGCGAAGGCTATGTTAAAACCGCCAAGAAGGCCGGCCTGTTTGGCAAGGGCGGCTCCATTCAGTTGGATGCAACGAATGTAAACACCGCCAGCGGGATAGAAGTTCCTTTAACGATGGATGTTTCTAAAATAGGCGGCGATCATTCGGTGGAAATAAATTATAACAATTCCATTGCTGGGGCCGCGATATCCAGCTTATTTCCGGGCAGCAATCAGAAAATTGCCGCAGGTACCAAGTTAACGGTGTTTGTGCCGGTTAATGTGGACTTGCAGATGAAACCTGAGCAATTACCTACTAGCAGCAAAGAGGGGGCGGCCGCTCAGCCTGGTAAGGCTGTGTTTGTCCAAACGGCTCCGGTGACCGATATTGCCGTAGCGGCCGGTGATGCCTGGTTCTATGAGGGAAGTAAAGGGACGATTCATGTTACCATTGATGAAATCGGGAAAAAGACAATCAAGGGAAAAATTTCGTCCAGCGGTCCAGGCTTGCTGACCTTTGAACAGGCCTATGAGACCGCCAAGAGCAATCAGTATTTTTCCTTTAAGGCCAAAGACAAGGAGAAGGGAAAAAGCTATATGGTGCAGCTTTACGTGAGAGCCGATAATACCGTACAGTACACCATCACCGATTCGCCCAAGGCTGATCAGGAATCGGTCATTTTGGTAAAACAACCGGGCAAAAAATTTTAGGGGAACCGCTGATTCAATGAGCCTGCCGGTCTGGCGGAAAAGATCCGCCAGGCCGCATAGCGCCAAGTAATCACTGGCTCATTAGCGTAAAGCCTTACTATCCTGCTGATAGGATAGTAAGGCTTTTTTTGCGCGGCCTGCGAAGCTACCCCGTTTGCTCAGCAGCCGGCCAGATGATACAATACTTGTAAAAGGCAATAAAAAAACAAAGATTTGGTAATTATCTATACAGCGAGAGAGGATGATGACAAATGAACTATACGCCAGTGGCAGAAATAGAAGGAAGAGTTAGGAAGTTTCAGGCGAAGCTGGCCGCTCAGGAGATGGATGGCGCATTGCTCCTGTTAAACGCCGATCTGTATTACTTTACCGGTACGGTGCAAAATTCGTTTTTATATATCCCGGCCGGCGGCGAGCCGGTACTCATGGTCAGACGCAGTGTCAGCCGGGGACGGACGGAATCACCGTTGAAGAACATTGTGCCCATCAGAAGTCCGAAGGAAATGCCGGATATTCTTGCTTCCTTCGGCTATCGGGATAGTAAGCGCATCGGCATGGAGCTGGATGTACTGCCCTTTAACCTTTACCAGACCTACAGAAAGCTGTTTCCCCAGGCGGAGCTTAGCGATGTTTCGCCGCTCATTAAGGAAATCCGCGCCATTAAGTCGCCCCATGAGATCGGCCTTCTCCGGCAGGCTCTGCAGGTGGTGGACAAGGCATTTCAAGCTGTGCCGGCTTTTTTAAAGGAAGGTATGACCGAGCTGGAAGCGGCGGCTTTATTTGAAGCCGAACTGCGGCAACGGGGCTATGCGGGCTGCTGCAAAATGAGATCGTTTAACCAGGAGTTCTTTTACGGCAATGTCTGCAGCGGCAGCAGTGGCTTTGATCCCAGCTTCTTTGACGGGCCGGTGGGCGGTTCGGGGGCGTGCCCTTCCCATCCCCAGGGAGCCGGCTGGAAAAAGATCAGCCGCAATGAAGTGGTGTATATTGACTATACCTCGCTTATCGAGGGCTATACGGGCGATCAGTCGCGGGTGTTCTGTATCGGTGAACTGAGTCCGCAACTGGTCAAAGCTTTTGAGGCGGCGCTTACCATTCAAAAAGCAGTGCTGGCCAGCATGAAGCCGGGGACTCTGGCGGAAGAACCGTATCTTTTAGCGCTTAAGCTGGCCGAGGAACTGGGCTACAAGGATCATTTCATGGGCTATAAAGATCACCAGGTTAAGTTCCTGGGCCATGGTATCGGTCTGGAACTGGATGAATGGCCGATTTTTGCCAAAGGGATGAAGACACCGCTGCAGCCGGGCATGACGTTCGCCCTGGAGCCTAAATTCGTCTTCCCCGAAGGGGCTATCGGCACCGAGAACAGCTTTGTCATGACGGATACAGGACCGGAGTATCTGAGTGTTACACCGGAAGTGATTACTTATTTGCCCTAATAGGAGCTGAATACTATGATTGAGGGAATCAGCCACATTACTTTCATTGTCAAGGACCTGGCAAAGGCTACGGAGTTTTTTGAAAAGATATTTGATGCAAAAGAGGTCTACTCCAGTGGAGATGATACCTTTTCGTTGTCACGGGAAAAGTTTTTCCTGATTCACGATCAATGGATCGCCGTGATGGAGGGAGAAGCGCTGCCGGTGCGCAGCTATAACCATATGGCTTTTAAAATCGCCGAAGACGATGTGGAACTGTATCAGGCGCGGATTCAAGCATTGGGGCTGGAATGCCGGGCGCCCAGGCCGCGGGTACCGGGAGAAGGCCAGTCGATTTACTTTTATGATTTCGACAATCATTTATTTGAGCTGCATACCGGGACGCTGGCGGAACGGCTGGCACGTTACCGGCAGGAAAATCGGATTACGGCAGGCGACAGCGGTGGACCTGCTGAGGGAAATAAAATATGAATAAACCTCCGGCGCTTTGCCCGCCTGCCTGTTGAGGGCAGGACGGGCGAATTGTTTTTCTTGAGTAGGCGCATATTCCATTTGTTTACATAGTATATAGTAGGTTGCTATTACTATTAGGTAAAGGAGTAGGGATATGAGATTAAAAGGACATGGTTTGAATTTTACCGGCGGCGTCAGTCTGTCGGTGGTATTAACCGACGGCAGCACGATTCAGGGGACGTTCTTAGGCATCATTGACCCGCAGAGCAATAACTTTGGTTGCTCCCAGACGTTGTCCGCCAACAATGGCCTTTCGCCGCTGATTGGCTCCCTGTCGCCGTTTATCAATGTGTCCGGCGCCGATGAGTTTTTGGTTATCCAGTTGACTTGCTCGTTTGGCAGCTTCCTGCCGGGTAATTTGGTGGCTATTAATGCCAGAAACATTGCGGCCATTGGCCCCAATTCCGGCACTTGCGTTGTCTGAAACGGAGCAAAGCCCTGGCTGGCGAGACATGGTTTCGCCGGTCAGGGCCTATTTTTTTCGCCAAAGATAATACGGTGCTGTAACAGTCCATGGTATAATAATACTGGTGATGAAGATGAGCATATTAAAAAACGACTGGCAGGAACTGCTGGAAGAAGAGTTTAACCAGGAGTATTACCTGCAGTTAAGACAATGGTTAATCAGAGAATATCAAACCAAGCGAATCTATCCTGACAAATACGATATTTTTAATGCCCTTCATTTCACGGCGTACCGGGATGTAAAGGTGGTCATTTTAGGACAAGACCCCTATCATGGACCGAACCAGGCCCATGGCCTTAGCTTCTCCGTTAAGCCGGGGATTGTTCCGCCGCCTTCGCTTTTGAATATCTATAAAGAACTGCAGGACGATCTAGGGTGCTACATACCGAATAACGGGTATTTGAAAAAGTGGGCCGAGCAGGGAGTGCTGCTGCTAAACACCGTTCTAACAGTAATAGCCGGTCAGGCGGCTTCCCACAAGAGCCGTGGCTGGGAGATGTTCACCGATAAAGTGATTCGCCTCTTAAACGACCGTACCGATCCGCTGGTGTTTATCCTCTGGGGCAGCCATGCCCAGTCGAAACGGGCGCTGATTACTAATCCCCGCCATCGGATTCTGGCTTCCCCCCATCCCAGTCCCCTGTCGGCTACCAAGGGTTTCTTTGGAAGCAAGCCCTTTTCCAAGACTAATCAGCTTTTGGTGTCCATGGGCAAGACGCCGATTGACTGGCAGATTGAAAATCTGGGGAACCGCTGAGGGTTGATGACCGCTTTTTCCGGGGATAGTTTCACCTTGTACAGGTGCTGCATATAATACAGTAGACCTGTTATGAAAAGAGGTGATTCCATGAACAGACACTGGATCAGGCATTTCCCTCACCCCGGCTATGGCTACGGTTATCCATACTATGCCCGGCCGATGCTGACCGAGCAACTGATAGGCCGTAGAACCGATTCCAAGTCAATGGACATTTGTATTGTTGTCCCCCGCCGCCGGCCTGCCATTGAACAGGTCATCGAGGCCTATGTGCACCGGTTGCGGGTTACCTGTGTAGACGTGGTGATGAATGAAGTCATTGTCCGCGGCCATTTCGATGTGAAGCTGTTATATGTTGGCTGTGTGCCCAGCCAGTCGGTACACGCCGTGGCATCGCGGCGCGTCCGGTTTACTGCCGCCGTATATGTGCCGGGAGCCTGTTATGGCATGACAGCTACGGCTCGGGTATATGCGGATTATGTCGATGCGGACTGTGATTACTGGCGGAATTACTGCGAAGAAGATGACAGTGAGATACCGTATCTGTATGAATATGATGACTGGTTGCGGCACAAATGCTGTACCCGGCGGTGCAACGTCAGCATCTCGCTGGGCATCACAGCCAGCGTGTTTGGCAACAGACCTTTGTGGCCGCAGATTCCCCCGTCAATGCCGTACCATCCGAAGGGATAAGAACACAAATCCGGTATACGCTTTGCAAGCAGCGTATACCGGATTTTTTCTTGCTTAAAACGTCGTAGCAGGCAAGGGGGAGTGCGGCGCGGTTTTAAATTATTCCAGTTCTGACGGCGCTTCTTATGCCATTATTTCGCCCCTATGTTGTCTCGTCTGGCGCAAGAATCACTCGTTATGAATCATTCCGCTAGTTTGAAAACACGCTCTGGCTGATAAGGGAATGACGCCGCCGGCTTTGGAATATACAAGTAAAGAGGTGAGTGCGGTATGCGGCGTGGTATTGTGCTGAAACGGGCATGGCGAATTGCCAGGGCTTTCTGGTTGTCCGAAGAAAAGTGGGCGGCCTGGAGGCTGCTCCTGGTGGTTGTGGTGTTGAATCTGGGAACCGTATATATTTCGACGCGGATTAACGTATGGCACAGCGCCTTTTATCAGTCTATTCAGAGCTATGATGAACAGGGCTTTATTCATTCCATTATCACCTTTTGTGTATTGTCGCTGATATTGGTTGTACTGCGGGGTTATCAACTGTACGCCCGCATGCTGCTGCATATTCGTTGGCGGCGTTGGCTGACCAAGGAATATTTGTCGCACTGGCTGCAGGGGCAGACCTATTACCGGCTCCAATTGCTGGCAGGGAATGAGGCGGATAACCCGGACCAGCGGATCAGCGAAGACGTGGAACAGTTCGTTCAGCTTACGCTCCGGTTGTCGCTTGATCTCCTGCAGGATCTGGTCACCGTATCGTCGTTTGTCTATATTTTATGGAACCTGTCAGGCGTGTTAACGCTACGGCTGGGTGATACGGTCATCCCCGTTTACGGGTATCTGGTGTGGATGGCCTTTCTCTACGCCGGCGCCGGTACCTATTGGACCGTCAAGCTGGGGCGGCCGTTGGTGCGGCTTGATTATGACCAGCAGCGTTTTGAGGCCGATTTTCGGTTTTTCCTGTCCCGCCTGCGGGAAAATGCTGAAAGCATCGCCTTTTACCAGGGCGAGCGTCAGGAAGAACTGCATGCCCTGGGTAAATTCCGGTACATTATGGATAATTTCCTGCAGATTCGCAGTGTGCGCCGCAAACTGCTGTGGCTGACCAGCGGCTACTCGCAGACGGCGGTGATTTTTGCCGTGCTGGTGGCCGCTCCCCGCTATTTCAGCAATCAGATCCATCTGGGACAGATGTTTCAGATTGCCGATGCTTATGGCCATGTGCAAAGCGGCTTTTCCTTTGTGGTCGACAGCTTTACGCGGCTGGCTCAGTGGCGGGCAGTCATTAACCGGCTCAATCATTTTCTGGTGTATATGGAGCTGGTACATATGGCGCCATCTGCCTATGAGCGGATCGAACGGACGCAGGGATCGCAAGCCGGTTTTGCCATCGACGCGCTGGACGTCCAGAAGCCGGACGGCCAGCTTTTGGTGCGACAGCTCACGGCTATGTTCAAGCCAGGCGACCGGGTGCTGATCAGCGGTCCGTCGGGCTGTGGCAAAAGTACGCTGCTGCGGACTTTGACGGGAATCTGGCCTTATGCTGCCGGACACATCGGGCAGCCCCGGGCGGCGGCCGTCATGTTTATTCCGCAAAAATCGTATATGCCGATCGGCACGCTGCGCCAGGCACTGCTTTATCCGGGAACAGCAAGGACGGTCAACGGGCAGGAACTGGCAGCGATGCTGGAGCTGTGCCGCCTGTCGCATTTAAGCGGGCGCCTGGAGGAGGTGCTGGAGTGGGATAAGGTGCTGTCACTGGGCGAGCAGCAACGGGTAGCCTTTGCCCGGGTGCTGCTGCAAAGGCCCGACTGGCTGTTCCTGGACGAGGCGACCTCCGCCCTGGATGAGGAAACCGAGCGGTTTATGTACGAGACAGTCGGAAGGCGGCTGCCGCGAACCACCCTGATCAGTGTCGGCCACCGCCGGACTCTGCTGACTTATCACAGGCGCCGGCTGGAACTGGACGGACGGGGTGGCTGGCGTTTAAGTGCCATAGGGCCCTGAACAGGCAACCCGGCAAACAGAAAGAAGGCGGTCCCTGGCCGGCCTACAGTTCCAGCGCCGCCGGTTCCACCCGGGTTATGCCGGGCAGCCGGGCCAAGTCTTCCACCAGACGGAAGAGGGCCAGGTCCTTTTGCTTAGCCTCCACCATGATGTCAATGTCTTGGCCGCAGTCTTTGGCTACGGCGAGAAATTCAGTCAGATCGGCGGCATTGACAAAATCGGCATGGCTGCGAAAGTCCTTGGCGCTTTTTGGACTGGATATATGAATTTTGGGCCGGTTGCCCTGCCAGGTGGCTACGATGTCCGGCCAGAGCTTAGCCAACGGTGTATCGCAGGGCAGACAGGCGTGATGGTGGACATCGAGTATCATAGGACAGCCTGTCTTACGGCAGAGGGCCAACACGTCGGCCGCATGGTAGCTCTTGTCGTCGTTTTCCAGCATAAGCCGTTGCCCGAGGGTTGCCGGCAGCCGGGTGTATTGTTGGATAAAGCGGTCCATTGCCGCAGCCTTGTCTTTATACAGACCACCGATATGCAGGACAAGCTGTGGCCCCGGCGGCAGTCTCATGGCGTCAAACAGGCGGGCATGGTATTCGAGATCCTGCAGTGAGGCTGTCAGGACTTCAGGTTGCGGGCTGTTGAGCAGGGTAAAATGATCGGGATGGGCGCTTACCCGCAGGCCGGTCTGGCGGATGTAGTCGCCCAACTCTTCCCATTGCGGCCGGTATTCCTCAATATAGTCCCAGCCGGCCGTTAGTGGATGGGTGGCTAAAGGGACTGTCTTAGAGGTGAAACGGTAAAGATGGATTTGATTTTTGGCATTGTAGCGCAGCACGCGCAGCGTGGTTTCCAGGTTTTCCCGCAGGATGCGCCGCAGACGGTGCAGGCGTCCTACCGGGTCAGTGATTTTCTCCAGTACTTTTACAGTAACCGTTTTATTAGGCGAGCCCTGAGGCACATCCAGGGCTATGGCGACATATCCAAAGCGAAGCAGCATATAGGATCCTCCCTGTTTATAGTCGGTTTGGGGTAGTAAGCGGTTTTATAGCAGCCGTATTTTGTTGAGCAGTTGGTAACGGTTGAGAGAGTGGCCGGAAGGGTTGGTAATGGCTGGGGAAATGTGATACTATTAAAAGCGGGTCACGTCCGGCGGCTATGAAAGTGAAACCCGGATATGGCGCTGTCGCGGCTGTCAGAATTTTGGACAGGCGCGGCTTTACAAAGGAGGCGAAACAAATGGTAAGTATGACACTGCAAATATTGCTATTTTCCGTATTTGCAGGTATGTTGGGGGCGGTATTAGGCCTGGGCGGCGGTATTATTGTGACGCCGGTGTTGACACTGCTGTTCGGGATCGATATCCAAATCGCCATCGGCGCTAGCCTGATTTCGGTCATTGCCACCTCCAGCGGGGCGGCCATTGCCTATATCCGGGATAAAATCACCAACATCCGGGTAGGCATGTTTTTAGAGATTGCTACGACGGTGGGAGCTATCACCGGTGCGTTGATTGCCGGTATGATCGCGCCGCAACTGCTGTATATTATTTTCGGCTTGTTGCTTCTCTATTCGGCGTTGGCCATGATGAAAAAGACTAAACAGGAGCTGCCGGAGAATGTTCCTTTGAGCGGGGCGGCTAAGACACTCAAATTACAGGGTGAATACTATGATAAAGCCCTGGACAAGCAGGTCGTTTACAATGTGGACAATGTGCCGGGAGCCTTTGGGGTTATGTATCTGGCCGGCGTGATTTCCGGTTTGTTGGGGATTGGCAGCGGCAGCTTCAAAGTGATGGCCATGGATATGTTCATGAAGCTTCCTCTTAAAGTATCCAGTGCGACCAGTAATTTCATGATGGGAGTAACTGGTGCGGCCAGTGCGGTGATCTACTTATGTCGCGGTGATATCAACCCGGCGGTGTCGGCACCGGTGGCACTGGGCGTTTTGATGGGTTCGACCTTGGGGGCCAGAGTCATGCAGCGGTTAAAAAGCAAGACCATACGAAAGCTGTTTATTCCTGTACTGATCTACATCGCTCTGCAGATGATGGGACAGGGATTGGGGGTTAGAATATGACGACGGACGCAACAAATAGGCAAAAAGACGCCGAAGCTGAACTGCGTGAGGTGGAGCTGTTTGTAAGCAAGGCGCTGCGGTTTGGTGTATTAGTCAGTGCGGTGATTATCCTGTTTGGACTAATCCGGTTCATTCATACCGGGGAAGGCGGTTATCCCGGTCACAGCTATCCGACCAATATCAAGGAGTTTTTTGCCGGAGCCTTGCAGTTAAAGCCTTTTGCCATCATTCAAAGCGGTCTGTTTTGCCTGATTTTGACGCCGGTGCTGCGGGTGGGCGTATCCATTCTGGTGTTTCTTAAGGAAAAAGACTGGCTGTACGTGGGAATTTCCTCGCTTGTTTTTCTGATTCTTCTCAGCAGCCTGCTGTTTGGCAAATAGTATTTTAGGATACAAGAGAGGGATGGTAGCGTGATTCGGCACGAAATGGAAAGGACGGTTATTTCTCAAAACGAGAATAACCGTCCTTTTATATTTTGCAGGTTGATTTTGTGATCAGATTTTGAATTTATGAACCAGTTGGTCCAGTTCATGGGCCAGCTTAGACAAGTGACTGCTGGAAGAGGCGATTTCCTCCATGGAAGCCGACTGTTGTTCGGCGGCAGCCGAGACATTGGCGATTTCTTCCACCGACTGGTTGCCGATTTCATCAATCCGGTTCACGGCGGTGACGACTTCCTGGCTGCCGGCGGCGATTTGCTGAATGGCGGCCGACATGTCGGTGACTTGGGCTGATACCTGACCGACCAGATCGGTAATTTCAGTAAAGGCCTGACCAGCGGTATGAACAGCGGCTGTACCGTTTTTCACTTCATGGGTGCCGTTTTGCATAACCAGTACGGCATGGTCGGTTTCCTGCTGGATTTCGGTAATGAGTTCGGCAATTTGTTTAGCCGAATTCTGTGATTGCTCCGCCAGTTTGCGCACCTCGTCAGCTACCACGGCAAATCCTTTGCCCTGTTCGCCGGCCCGGGCCGCTTCAATGGCGGCATTGAGCGCCAGCAGGTTGGTCTGGCTGGCAATGCTGGCAATGGTGTCAACGATCTGGGTGATTTCTTTGGACCGTTCACCCAGCTTGCTGACCACGGCGGCTGATTCAGTAACTGTGTCAGATATTATTTCCATCTGTCTGATCGCCGCTGTCACTCTCTGACCGCCGTTTGTGGCTGCTGTGGCGGTAGCTTCGCTGGCGGCCGTCACAGCCTGGGTATTGGCGGCGATATGCTGGATGCCTGTGGCCATTTCATTAATGCTGGTCATGGCTGTATCAATGCTGTTAAGCTGATTCTCACTGCCTGCGGCCAGCTTCATGCTGCTTTCGGCAATATGGCCGGAAGCCTGAGCCGACTGCTCGGCGCTGGCGGTGAGCTGCTCGGATGAGGAAGCCACGATTTCGGCGTTAGTACGTAACTGACGGATAATGTCGCGTAAGTTATTTATCATGTAATTGAACCCTTTTGCCAGAGTGGCAAATTCGTCCTTACCTCTTACTTCGGTCTGAACAGTAAGATCGCCCTGCGATAAGGAATTGAATTTTACCGCCAGCTTCTCCAGCGGCCGGGTAATTTGTTTAGCACCAAAGTAGGTGACAGCAATGACGATCAAGACGGACAGTACGGCGATCGCAATAAACAGCCGGCCCAGCGTGGTCAGCGGCTGGTAGATATAGTCCTCCGGTACGCTGATGGCCAAAGTCCAGTTAGTGGATGGAATGGTGTTAAAAATGACCAGCATGTGTTGGCCATTTTCCTGATAGGTTTTAAAAACATTGTTCTTACCGAGAGCGTCCTTCGTCAGGTCGGCCAGGGCTTTAAACTGGCTGTCTTCCAAAATGTTCTTAGACACTACGTTCGGGTCAGGATGAGCCAGCATAAAGCCCTTGCTGTCCAGCAGGAAGGCGTAGCCCTGGCCGTTAACCTTAATTTCGTTAACTGTTTCTACCAGCGTTTGCAGCAGAATATCTTCCGCCATGACCGCCGTGCTTTGACCGTTCGGCGTGGTAAGCGGCAAGGCTACGGATACAACCATTTGTTTGGAATCGGCGTCTATGTAAGGATCGGTGAAGGTGAGTTTTTTATCTTGCATGGCCTGGGTATACCAGGAACGGGTCCGGGGATCGTAATCGGCCGGCGGCGTCCAGCCACTGCCGTCAATCATTTTTCCGTCACTGGTGCCCATATATACGGAGAGAATTCCCTTGTCAATTTTTTGATAGCCTGATAAATGAGGGCCGAGGACGGCGGCGGTTCCGGTTGTGCTTTCAATGGTAGAGGCGGTGGATTCTAAAATCTTGGTTTTGTTAATCAGCCAGCCATCCAGTTGGTGGATTTGCGATTGAGAGGCAAGCGCCAGTTCTTTATGAATTTCTTCATCCAATTGGCTTTTGGTAAAAAAATAGCCTGTGCTTGTGGCAATTAAGAGCATGGCGGCGGACAAAAGTGAAAAAATAAGAATAAGGCGGGTTCTTACAGTCATGACAGTCACCTCTGATATTTTTTTATACTTGCAAAATGTATTCCAAAGTATAGCTGTCTTGCTTATATGTTAGGGATTATTATAGTTCTTGCCAAAGAGATGTTCAAGGCAAAATATGTTATTTTCTGATTAATGATGTCGAATTTTGTATAAAATAAGTCCCCCCCACAGTCGGTCATTAGCTGCTTCTACCAGTGTTTGCAGCAGGATATCCACACGATCGCTGTGCTTTGAGTGTTTGGCGTGGTAAGCGGCAAGGCCACGGATACAACTTTATTACTGGTCGCATCGGTCTGTAATATGTCCGATATGTTGGATGCCTAATCTTTGCAATTCCTTTTTAGTTTCAGCTTCATTAATTAATATAGACATTGCTCTCACCTCCTAATAAAAAGACCGGAATGATGACAAACGTCAATCATTCCGGCCTCCGGTTTTCCAGTTGGTCGTATGCATAAATACGATTTTGTACTGCCAGCAAAAGCGGTTTCTTTCATACGCTGCATGAGCTAGGAATATAAGTGATTCCTATCATATCGTCTATGTAATTGCCTGTCAATAACTATTTGTAAACCTATCGCTCAATATGAAAATTATGTTGCATAAAGGATAAAGCGGTCTCCAATTTTGGATTAATATTTTAACTTTTCCGATATATGATGCAGCTTATATAATTGTCTTAGAAAAAAATACATCCGTGTTTCCTAGGAATCACGGATGTATTTTACTGTTAAACTTTAAATTTATGAATCAATTGGTCAAGTTCTTGAGCCAGCTTGGCTAAATGACTGCTGGAAGAGGCGATTTCCTCCATAGAAGCCGACTGCTGTTCGGCAGCAGCCGAGACATTGGCGATTTCTTCTACCGACTGGTTGCCGATTTCGTCAATCCGGTTCACGGCGGTGACGACTTCCTGACTGCCGGCGGCGATTTGCTGAATGGCGGCCGACATGTCGGTGATTTGGGCCGATACCTGGCTGATCAGGCCGGTAATTTCGGTGAAGGACTGACCGGCGGTGTCAACGGCTTTGGAACCGTTTTTCACTTCGCGGGTGCCGTCCTGCATGACCTGTACGGCCCGGTCGGTTTCCCGTTGAATTTCGGTAATCAGCTCGGCGATCTGTTTGGCCGAATCCTGGGACTGTTCAGCCAGCTTACGAACTTCGTCGGCTACTACGGCAAAGCCGCGGCCCTGTTCACCGGCCCGGGCGGCTTCAATAGCGGCATTGAGGGCCAGCAGGTTGGTCTGACCGGCAATGCTGGAGATGGTGTCGACAATCTGAGTGATTTCCTTGGAGCGTTCGCCTAGCTTGCTAACCACTTCTGCCGACTCCATGACTGTCCGGGAAATGACGTCCATCTGCTGGACCGCGGCTTCCACCGTCTTGCCACCGCTTTGGGCGGCATTGGCAGTGGCTTCACTGGCAGCGGTTACCGACTGGGTATTGGCGGCGATATGCTGAATACCTGCGGCCATTTCATTGATGCTGGTGGTTGCTGCGTCAATGCTGCTGATTTGCTTTTCACTGCCTTCAGCCAGCTTCATACTGCTTTCAGCGATATGAGAGGAAGCCTGAGCCGATTGCTCGGCACTGGCTGTAAGCTGTTCGGAAGAGGAAGCTACAGTTTCGGCATTGGCCCGCAACTGACGGATAATATTATGTAAGTTATTTATCATATAATTAAAGCCCTTGGCTAAAACAGCGAATTCGTCCTCGCCTTTTACTACAGCCTGGACCGTCAAATCGCCTTCCGACAGTGCCTTGAAGTTTCCGGCCAGACTTTCCAGCGGTTGGGTGATTTGCTTGGCAATAAAGTAGGTAACGCCAATAACGATCAGGATGGAGAGGAAGGCGATGCCAATAAACAGCCAGCGCAGCGTGGTCAGAGGCTGGTAGATAAAGTCTTCCGGCACACAAATGACCAGCGTCCAATTGGTAGTGGGCACGGTGTTAAAAACAGCCAGCATGCTTTTGCCATTTTCCTGGTAGGATTTAAAGACATCGTTTTTACCAATAGCGTCTTTCGTCAGGTCGGCCAGGGTCTTGAACTGACTGTCTTCCAGAATATTTTTGGATACCACATTCGGATCGGGATGGGCCAGCATGAAGCCCTTGCTGTCTAACAAATAGGCGTAGCCCTGGCCGTCGAGGTTAATTTGCTTGACCGTATCGACTAAAGTCTGCAACAAAATATCTTCGGCGATGACGGCTTTGACCTGGCCAGTCTCTCCCTTAACCGGCTTGGCTACCGATACCGCCATTTGATTGGTGGTCATGTCCAGATAAGGATCGGTGAAAACCAGTTTGTTTTCGGTGAGGGCCTGTTTATACCAGGGACGTTTGCGGGGATCGTAGTCGGCCGGCAGGGATGAACCGCTGCCGTCAATCATGACGCCGCCTGCTGTGCCGATGTACATGTCGGAAATCTCTTTATCAACCAGTTTGTAGCCCGACATGTGAGCCGGCTGAGCATTATCGCCAACGGTTTTTTGGATGGTCACATCCATATATTCTAAGATTTTGGCCTTGCTAATCAGCCAGCCATCAAGCTTATGTACTTGCGCTTTGGATACATTGTCCAAGGCCGTATATATCTCCTTGGTCAATTGATCCTTGGTAAAAAAATAGCCGGCCCCTGTGGACACAAGAAGAATAGCGGCCGCTAACAATGAAAAAATAAGGATGAGTTTGTTTCTTACGTTCATGATGGTTCACCTCTAAAAATGATTTGTTCCAGTCCTCGTATTGCGGAATGCTTGGAAAGTAAAATTGCCGGTCAATTTGTGCACAGAAAATAGTGAACATAATCACCTCTTTTGTGATATGACCTCTATTATAATAAACCACCGGCAAGTAAACTGCAAAATGCAGTACACTTAGCCGGACGGATTGCTTGCTTTTGTGCAACAAAAAATCAGCCATATGTCCAAACAACTGCGGTATTCTGGCTGATACGTCATTGTATACATGAAAGATATAAAGTTGAGGAAATGCCATAAAGGTATAGAAAACCTTACGTTAATCTTAATTGATAATTCTCCGGCAGTCAACAAAAAATACTAACTTTTGACTGATTTTGTCAAAATATCGCTTCTTTTGTCTGCGTGTGTGCATGATGAGAAGACAGGAGAACATCACGACAGTGTAGAAGTAAACAACAGAATTTACGAGGACTCGAAAAAGAGAGAGGATTTACTGCCCAAGAATATGTACGCAGCAGGACAGATTGAGCCGTAAGGACCGGGTATAGCAGTAGAGTTAGTTTGAGCAGGCCCAATAGGGGGTCTTCGACAAGCTGGATAAAGAGGTATTATCCAAGATTGTCACGCCGGAGTTTGTCCGGATTGTGGAAGAAACCCTGCAAGAGGCGTCTGGAATGTTTTCTGTGCCGGTTGATGCCAAATTTGTCTACAGCCTGGCTTTTGCACATAGAGAGACTGTTTGAGCCTATATCGTCGAAATGATGGATGTCCATTTAAACACAACGACAGCAGAACAACCAATGTCCGTTATAATGGGAGGCGGAAGGCATGAAGATTAGAGAAGCCTATACTTGTCCGTTGGAATTAACGCACGATCTGACCAAGGGGAAATGGAAACCGATCATCCTGTGGCTATTAGGCAAGGAACCGTCGTCCCTTGCCGGGCTTGAGAAAAACATACAGGGCATTAATCAGAAAATGCTGCTGGAACAATTAAAGGAACTTGCCGATATTGGGATGATTGATAAAAAGACCTTTGCCGGCTATCCGTTAAAGGTGGAATATTTTCTTCTGGAGCGGGGCCGGAGAATGCTGGAGGCTATTACCATCATGCAGGGCATCGGCGTCGATCTCATGAGGGAAAACGGCATGGAAGAGGACTTGCGGGCTCAGGGCTTTATGGAATAGACTTACCCACGAAAAAGTGGGTAATATACCACTCTTGGCCACAACGCTATAATGAAGATAACAATATAGTGTAGGAGTGGTTATCGTGCGTAATGTGGAAAAAACGATTGGTAATTTGATTGATAAGCAAAGCATTGCCTTTATCGGATCGGTAGATGACGAAGGGTTCCCCCATATGAAAGCCATGCTGGCACCCCGCCAGCGGGCCGGCCTTAAGGAGTTTTATTTAACGACCAATACCTCGTCCTTACGGGTACGGCAATACAGGGAAAACTCCAAAGCCAGCCTGTATTTTTGCGACAGGCGCTTTTTTCGCGGCGTCATGTTAAAAGGCAGGATGGAAGTACTGGAAGACGCGGCTGCCAAAGCAATGATCTGGCGCGAGGGAGATACGCTGTACTATCCGTTGGGCATCACCGATCCTGATTATTGTGTCCTGAGATTTGTAGCGGAAGCAGGTCGGTATTACAGCAACTTTGCTTCGGAAAGTTTTGTTGTAGAGTAAGATAAGGAGCTTAAGCTGTGGGGAACGGAAGCGATTTTTCGCGAATAAATATCGAAAGCTAAGGACCGGAGTGAATCCGGTCCTTTTTTGTCTGTGTAATTAAAAAACATACTTATCGTATCTGTGTTTTGATGAAGAAAGCTATTTGTAAACCTACTATTTTTCCATAAAGAAGAAATAAAACTATTTATAGGGAAAATATATAAAATCTCCTATACTTTTTAGGCATATTTTGTACGGATAATAAATAGAGGGAGAATTAATTTCTTTTCCGGGAGGGATTTTAGTTAAATAAATCCTTTTCCATATTTGATAAATTTAGCGGGTTAAATTGTAAGGAAAGTATAAAATATACAAATTAATTTAAAATTTAGTAATATTTTACAAATATTACTAAATTATTTACTCTTTATTTAGATAGACTCTGATACTGGAAATAGATTATTAAAATTTAAGGATTTTTCATTTATTTCAGTTTCAGTGAAATTCTGATGGTGACTCAGCCAAATAAGGGGGCGTGTATTGGGACTGGAATATGGGGAACGAGGAACCTCATTAAATTAGAAAACTGAATATATCATGGGTGGTATATTGAATCGATGCTTTAATTGCCATTGAAATGATTGCCAGTATAAAAGACTGCAAGATAGCAGTTTTTTTGTTTTTTTAAGATAACTTTTAGTAGCGTCAGCTTGACATGGTAAGGGTGTAACCGGGAAAGTTCTTTACTAACGCATGTTGGTAAAGCTGTTTCCACCTGTAGCTAGAACAGAGGAGGATTACTATGTATAGTAAATCACAGCCATGCTTGAATCAAAGTGTAGTTGCTACGCCATATGTTTTTTCTGAATATGACGGTCAAGGAATTTTGCATATCATCCGGCGCTATTATGAGCTCCGGAGTGCAGCTGAAATGACGGCGGCGCAATATGAGCATATCAATTACAGCAGCAGCCATAACGGGGGCAAAGACGATATTTTATGCGTGCTGGCCGATATTGATCAGGGGGTGGCCGGGTTGCCGGCACGGCAGATGGCTGTAGTCAGACTATTAAAGCTGGGCTATCTGATTCAAGAGATTGGTAAAATTCTTGGGATTAGCCAGGTGACAGTAAACTATCATATCCGTCAGGCCGGTACTCGGTTAGCCGAATATCTGAATACTTCAGGTAGGGGGAATGGATAAGAATATGGGACGCTATTATACATTAGAAATGCTGGAAGAGTTTTATCGTTATCAAGAGCCACAGCTCTCGGAAGAAGAAGTGCAGAAAAAGGCAAAAGAGTTAAAGCGGGCGTTAAATACATTGGAAATCAGTTGGTCCCGCAGCAATCGACGGTTTTACGAGCACAATCAGCTTCAGGACTTCTTGAAAAATTTTTGATCAATGATCCTAACCTTATTTGGTGTTTTATGTACGTATAAAGAATAGGAGGTGAAATTATGTTTTGTCCATTACTCTGCATCAGACCTGATAACATGCTGGTTTCCGACAACCAGTGCCTAAAGGAGGCATGCTCCTGGTGGGTTGCCGATAATAACACCGGTGCCTGTGCCATCTGCCGGATGGGGGAATATGCCGCCAAACAATAATTCACTAAAAAGGAGTTGATAGCTTGGTTTCCACTTTAAAACTAAGTGACATTGCCGTTAAGTGGCGGAATACGTTACAGGCTAGTACGGCAATTCAAAATTACTGTATGGCGAAATACAGCCGGGCACCGCAAATATATGTCGGTCTCAACGGCAAAAACATGCCGGAAGATGCTGATTGTCCGCTAATTGCTTTGTATCCCGTTGCAAAAACGGAAGGTCTGGAACAGCAGCAATACACCTATAAGCTTTCCGTTGGCTGGGTTATTCTTCAAGATGGAGTGACAACGACCGGCAATCTTACGGAATATTCCGGTGTTGATGAGTGCGACGAACTTGGACAACTGATATATCTGGAACTGGCGGGGTTAAGTGCAGCCAGTCCGATCAGTGAAGTCAACTATAGTATAGAGCCTGTAGCCTATTATCCACGGTTTCCCGGACGTATGGATATCACCCTGAAGATAACGCCGGTCAATGGCTATTCCATTGAATATTAGGAGGTATAACATGACAAGAGCAAAAGGATATCATTCACAATTAGCCCTAGGGTACGAGGCCGCATACGGCACGACACCAGCAGATGTTAAAGGGTATAATATGCCTTTTAATCAGTCGAAAATCGGCATTAAACAAAATCTAATTGAATCCAGCACAATTCGCGGGCGCCGTGACAAGGAACAGCCGGCCATTGGAAATATTGATGTGTCCGGCAGCATTACGCTGCCGGTGGATCAAATCGGCATCGGCTATTGGCTGGCGGCCATGTTTGGCAGTCCGGCAACTACCGGCTCCGGTGATCCCTATACCCATGTTTTTAAAGTAACTGACGGACAACCTTCGCTGGTACTGGAACAGCAATATCCGGATATTGCGACCTATGAAACGTTTAACGGCTGCAAAATTAACAAATTCTCCTTTACTTATGGCGGGGATACCGAACTAACGGCTCAAATGGAACTGTTGGGTGCCCAAAGAACGGTTAATACGACTCCGTTTACCGCAAACCTGACGGAAGTCCCGCTCGTAAAATACAATAACTTTCAAGGCTCGCTGGAAGAAGGAGGCGCGCCGCTGGCTATCGTGACCGAAGCCAACCTGCAGGTCGATTTTGGCCTGGATGGCAATAGCTACGCCATTGGCAGCGGCGGCTGCCGCACCGCCTTACCGGAAGGAACCCTACAGGTCTCCGGCAATATCAAGGCTTTCTTTGAGGATGCAGTGTTGCTGAATAAGGCAATTAACAATACCAAGACATCATTGAACTTCAAATTTACCAACGGAACCCATAGCTTAGGCTTTTTTATGGAGGAAGTGGTTCTTCAACAAACCTCGCCTGGCATTGAGGATGAGAAGGGCATTATCATTAATCTTCCCTTTAAGGCCTTTTACAGCAGCGGTGCTGGCGGCAGTATTTTGGTGGCAACACTAGTTAATAGTTATGCAATATCGTAATTAAATAAAATTAAAACACTTTACGCATCGTTTCTTAATAACGATGCGTAAAATGTTTTAAAGGTTGATTTATCTAAAATAACTAAATTTTACTTGGAACTTTTTATTTTAAATAACTTGAAAATCACAATGGTTTTTAAATAGTTTGTACTAAAACTGATGATTTAAGGAAGAATGATGTAATGAAAATATTTGATTGGGATGTAGGAGCTGCATATAAAGAAGGAAAAGATAAGCTTGAGAATATAGTAGTAAATGAGGCTACTTACGCTAAGAATGTAATAGTAAATGAGGCCACCTACGCTAAAAATGCAATAGTAAATGAGGCTACTTATACTAAAAATGCAGTGGTAAATTATATATATCCAGATTCAAAAAGCAGTCAATCTGGCAGTGGAAATACTTCATGGAATTCTGCTTGGCTACCGACTCAGGAAACCCGTGGAAATTTATTATATCATCTATATAAGGATGACTCCGTTGTATCGGATGAAAAAGGGAATTTATTTGTTCGGATTTTAGGAAATGACTATTATACAACTACAGCGGGTACTAAAGGAGATTGGCTATTACGAAAATACGGATATGAAGATCACGTGGTCTATAGTAATAATGGAGTTCCGTATTTTCGTAATTCAGACGGTGATTGGTATATTTCTTCATTACCAATAAGACCGGTTATCTCAGGGGAAGAATACTATGCTGCACTAGTACAACAAGTAAGAAATGACCACCCGGAGTTGGATGAGGAGCAGCAAAAAGTGTTAGTAGGTGAGACGATATGGAAAAATAATTATCTTGATCTTAGAGACCAAATTGCCCATTGTAGAACTCCGGAAGAAAGAGAAGCGTTAATTAAAGCACATACTGAAGAATTAAAAAAGTATGAAGCATCAGGAATTTCTGTAGCAAAAGATATAAAGGATATTAGAGAGAGACAAGGCATGGGGTCGATAGCCCTAAGCAATGCCGAAATATATGAACAAGATATCCTGATAATAAAGGAGGAAAATCCTGGATTTACTAATGAGCAGGCATCTGCAGAATATGCAAGAAGGATACAGGAGTGGAATGATAGATTTAATAATACACTTTCTGATTTAAAGGCTAGTAGAAATTTATATGAATTACAACAAAAAATAAATTATTATGAAAGCCATGGAGTGCTAAATGCATTTAGACAATCGAATTTAGATGTTGACGGGAAAATAAATGAAATAATAACAGCGCGTAATGAGACAATAGAACGAGATTTAAATTCGATTGGCGTGGTCGGTGCTGTAGATCCTTCTCATAGCATGTTTGCTGATCCTGAGATACTGCTCAGAAATAATACGCTGAATTCAGATATTAAGATAGAGTTTAGTGATGGGATGTTTACTGACCATACTGGAACACCATCTCAAATTCAATTGGATATTGAGGAGGGGTATAATAAGTATTTTGAAGGACTAGAAAAGTTGAGAAACATCCCTTATTATGATTTTGCAATGGGGTATTTGCATGGGCTGGCAGGAGCTGATGGCGCATATAGTGATAGGAGCAATGCATATAAATTTGGTTGGAATCTGTCAAATAATGCGATGGGGGAATTGGCTGGCGCTGCTGCAAAAGTAATAGAGACCGCGCCTCCAATAATTCCAGGACGTGGACCGGCGTTGAGTAGTGAATTTGTTGAGGGGGCAACAATAGCTAGAGTTGCTGCGAAAAACATTCCTAATAATATTTTTTTTAGTAGTTCGAAGGAAAATGATTCTAGTCCATCGAATTTTCAGGAATCAAATAAAAATGATTCTGTTGTTGTAAATTTAAAATATAAAAAGGGATGGACAAAAGAGCAGCGAGCAGAGGCTGATGCAAAAACTGAATTTCTAAATAATTCGAATGCAGTTAAAACAAACCCACAAAGAGGTGGTACATCCGCCTCTTCGAGATATAAGAAAGCTAATGGTGTTGATTCAGTACCTAAAAATTCGGATGTTGATCACAAACTGGATTTACAGCTAGGGGGAGTAGATGAGGTAAGTAATATGTGGACACTTGACAATAGCGTTAATCGAAGCTTAGGTAAGCAAATAAATAATCAGATAAAAGACTTTCTCAATGGAACCAAAATTGATAAGTTTAATATTGATGATTAGGATGATATAAAAATGATGTTTGAAAAATTTTGTAGTGAATTTAAAGTCAATGTGAAGAATGAAGAACCCATTTTGCTTAGTGAAGAATTGGAGATGTATTTTAATAAATCAAATGGCGCAATAGAATTTTTACGACAGTATTCGGGCGAAACATTCAAAGAAGGTTTATATAGAATTCATAAGACAGATCAAATTGCGAAATGGAATGCAATTATAAAGAGTGCTTTTCCTGAAGTCTCAAAAAATATTATATGTTTTTCGTATGACTGGTTAGGTCGTCATTTTGCAATAGATTTTGGAAGATTAGACAAGAATGAACCGTTAATTCTTATGTTAGAGCCAGGGACAGGGGAGGCTCTTGAGATACCCGCAACTTTTATGTCCTTTCATGAAGAGGAATTAGTTGAGTATCAAGAGGCTGTATTAGCGACAGAATTTTTTAAGCAATGGAAAGAGCAAAATGAGGGAATTCTATTGCCCAATAAATGTATTGGATACAAAGTACCTCTTTTTCTAGGTGGAGAAGACTCTTTAGTAAATTTAGAAATGAATGATATGGAAGTGTACTGGGAAATATGTGGACAATTACTAAATAAAGTACGTAATTTGCCATCAGGAACGAAAATGGAGGATATAATCATATCTTAAGTAATTAGGCAGGAAGACTTGGTGTCGCGATATACGATAATTATAAGGATATATTCAATAAAGAACGTGTGAAGTCAATGGAATTATGCTTCGGAAACTCGGAAATAAAGTAATAATTGTGAAATGGCAGCATTTTAAGTGCTGCCATTTCCATTGGGATTTCTTTTCCCAATATAAAAACTAAGGAGGTAGCAGTATGGCACAATTTCCCGATATTCAACAGCCGGTCTATCCGTTTACCACCAAGATCAAGGACCCATCTTTACAAGCTGAGATGGAAAATGGGATGGTTCTGTCCCGGCCCAGGTTTACCAGGGTGCCGCAGATGTTTACTTTGAAATGGACGGCGTTGCCGGCCGCTGATTACACAATCTTGCGTGATTTCTACCGCAATACGGTGTATGGTGGCGGCTTGGTCTTTGATTGGTGTTATCCGGCAGTGGCCGGTGATCCGTATGCCGGCAAGCTGTTTTCTGTTCGTTTTAAAAGTGAGGATATTAGTTTTGATTTGGCGGCGCCGGGCTATTATTCCGGCGCCGTAACACTGCAGGAGGTGTAATATGCTGAACTTATCGGTAGCCGGTATGCTGGAGAAAAGTCAATTGTCCAGTGACGGCGTGTGGCTCTTGCTGGTGGAGGTGATGCTGCCCGATTCGCCTGAGTCGCTGCGGCTGGTCCGCAATAACGAAGACATTAGCTGGAGTGGCCATGCCTGGACAGCCTTTAATTTTAAACTGGGTGATATCACTGAAGACAATAAAGGCAAACCGCAATCCATTCCGCTCCAGATTTCGAATATGACGCAAACCGTCCAGGCCTATGTGGAGGCTAATAGTGGTCTGACCGGTACGACAGTTATTCTGAGAGTGGTTCATTCCCAGCACCTGGACAATGCTTCACCGGAACTGGAAGAGGTCTTTACTGTGCAGTCGACGACTTGTGACAGTCAATGGATCACCTTCTATCTTGGTTGTGAAATATCTATTCAACGGCGTTTTCCTCCCAGGCGAGTGCTAAAAAATTTCTGCGCCTGGCGTGATCAATACAAGGGGATAGAGTGCGGCTATAACGGGTCGTTGGCAGAGTGCGACGGAACGCTGCAAGCTTGCCGCTTGCGAGGTAATTCGGTTCGCTATGGCGGTGAGCCCAGTATTCCCGAAGGAGGCCTCTATGCATAGCATGAATGGAGTTTTTACCGATCTCATCGGTCTTCCTTTTGTCGATGGCGGACGGGATCCGGCTGTCGGGCTGGATTGCTGGGGGTTGTCGACAGAGGTTTTTCGGCGCCATGGCGTGAAATTGCCGGACTACAAGATATCCTGTGAAGAGGCCAGCTTGATTTCTCATAAAGTAAACGAACAAAGACCGCATTGGCGCAGGTGTACCGGGGAAATTCCGGTTCCTGCGCTTGTTGTTATCCGGTTTGCCGTTTACTGTGATCATACCGGGGTGTACATCGGTAACGGCCGGTTTATTCACACTCGCAAAGGGGTCGGCGTTAACATTGATCGTATCGACAGTCCGGCCTGGGTCAAGCGGATTGAAGGCTTCTATGTACCGGAGGTGTTGCCATGATTAGCCTAACGATTCTTAAAAATCCTTTTAACTATAATGAAAAGGAACTACATACCTGCGAATATGTTCCTGGCAAAACAGTGTATGAGTACATTCAGCCTTATGTGATGGGGCTGGAGGAGTATATTGTCAGTGCAAATGGTGATATTGTTGAAAATATCCAAACACAGCAGGTAACCTCCGGTGACTGGCTGGCCGTCTGCCCGGTGGTAGGTAAAAGCGGCAAGGACTGGTTCCGGATGATTGGAACATTAGCATTAGGGTATGCAACAGGATCATTAGCGAAGACATGGGGTGGAAAGTTCTGGGCCAATATGGCGGCGGGAGCTATTGGTATTGCTGGCGGTATGTTGCTGAATCACTGGTTTCCACCGGCAAAAGCGGACCAGGCTACAGTCCAAACCAATTCCTCCTACAACTGGAGTAACGCACAGTCTCAGTCCGGCCAGGGCAATGCCCTGGCCGTTACGTATGGCACGATGCGGACAGCAGGACAGATACTGGCCCAGCATATATCCAGTAATGATGAGGAGCAATACATGAATATTTTACTATGCGGCGGCGAAGGACCGATTGACAGCATCAGTGACATTCGCATTAACGACAATCCTGTTTCCTACTACAAGGATGTAGTTGTTGAAACCCGGTTGGGTGCGAATGACCAGTCGGCCATTGCCAACTTTAATGATACCTATGATGATCAGCCATTGGCCTACGAATTGAACGCTGATAATACTTGGGCTACACAGCAGACGGAAGGGAATGCCGTGCAAGGGCTGGAAGTCACGTTGCAATTTCCTGGCGGCTTGTATTACATCAATGACAACAGCAGTCTGGGCAATGCCTCGGTTACGGTAAAGCTACAGTACCGCAAGGTTGGAGATACGAATTGGAATGATTTTACGACTGCGGTTATTACGGCAGCTAAGAATACCGAATTTTTCCGTACGTATCGCTTGGATCATCTTAGTGCCGCCCAGTATGAGGTGAGAGCCCAGTGCACCGCCAAAAGCGGCACCACCACCCGGCACTCCACCAGGGTCTATTGGTCTCAATTATCAAGCATTATGTATGACGATTTTGCCCGTCCCGGCAAAGTGCTGATCGGCATTAAAGCGCTAGCTACCAGTCAATTGAGCGGCGGAACACCGGTTGTGACCTGGCTGCAGACGCGCAGCCAGGTCTGGGTGTGGAATCCGGAAAGCAATGCCTACGAACAGAAGGCGGCCAGCAATCCGGCCTGGGCAGCTTATGATATGATACACCGTTGCCGACAGATCAAAAATATCCATACCGGTAATAACGAGTTTGTGGTGCAGGGGGCCCCGGCAGCGCGGGCCATGTATCAGGATTTTGTCCGGTGGGCAGCTTTTTGCGATGACCGGAAGCTGACATTTGATTATATTTTCGATACGGCAAACGACCTTTGGTCGTTACTACAGAAGCCGGAAGGGGTTGGACGGGGTAAAGTGATCATGCGGGGCACCAAGTTCGGCTGCGTCTGCGACGCACCCGGTGAGCCAGTGCAACTGTTCACGGTGGGTAATATTCTGACCGACAAGTTTAAGGAAACTTTCGTCAGCCTAAAGGACCGGGCCAATGCGATCGAAGTGTCTTTCTCCAATAAAAACAAGGCTTATGAGAAGGAAATCATTACGGTTTACGCCGACGATTATGAGAAGGCGGACGGGCCGAACATTACCCAGATTACGCTAGATGGTGCTACTACGGTTGAACAAGCTTACCGGGAAGCCAAATACCGGCTGCGGCTTAATCAACATCTGGTACGGACGGTGGAACATAGTGCAGACATTGATGCCATCGCCTGTCAGATTAATGATGTGGTACTATTGGCTCATGATGTGCCGCAGTGGGGCTTTTCCGGGCGTTTGCTTGAGGCGACGAAGACTACCCTGACACTCGACCGGGAAGTCACTTTGGAACCAGGAAAATCATATGCGGTGGCTCTCCAAGTTACCAATCCGGCGGCACGGACCAGCCAGGAAGTGCAAAGCCTGGTGACGGTAGCGGTACAAGGAGTAACAGAGGAAACGGTTACTAATGTCATTACCCTGGCTAGTCCGTTGTCAACAGTTCCTATGAAGTGGGATCTCTATAGCTTCGGGGAAACGAACAAGGTGGTCAAGCCCTTCCAGGTACTTAATATTAGCCGGGATCAGGATTTACGGCGTAAAATTACCTGCCTGGAATATATTGAAGACATTTATAAGGAAACAGCGGACATACCGGACATCAACTATAGTGCGCTGGATACAACGGTCGAGGTTAGACAGGTCAGCGTTGCCGAAGAAACGTACCGGCAAAAGGATGGAACTATGATATCTAACCTCAATGTTTCCTGGAATATTCCTCGTACTACGGCAATTAGTAGCTATAAGGTCCTCTACAGCGACGACAACGGTTCCACTTGGACCGAGTGGCGTACTGGCCTGATTACGCAAAGTACGACTATTTCCGGTGTGAAAACGGCAACCACATATTTGGTGAAGGTTTGCACTATCAATAGTTTTGGTGTTGTATCCAAAGGGGTACAGGCGTCGATCTATGTAGCCGGCAAAGACCTGCCGCCAACGGATGTGGCCGGCTTAGCCGCCTCGCTTGATGTTGTCGATGTAACTAAGGTTAAGCTGTCGTGGCCGGCGGTAGCCGATATTGATTTGGCTGGCTACCGGATCAGAGAAGGGGCGACAGTCCTGGAAAATCTGGCGCAGATTACCACCTATTCCTACGCGGCAACTGAAAGTCGTGCCTATACCTTTTCGGTTACGGCAGTGGATAACTCGGGCAATGAGTCTGTCGTTGCCGCTGCAGCAACAGTGCAGGTGACGGTGGAGCCATCCGTTGTGCAGGGATTCGTTATCAATCAGCGTTTATCTGATCGTAGTTACGTGGATATGACCTGGAAGGCAAATGCTGATGCCGGTTTATCCCATTATGAAATTCGCATGAGCGATAAGGAGGACTGGGATTCGGCCCAAGTTATTGCCAGTCAGCTTAAAGCCACCAGTTTTAGTTATCAGCTTGCAGTAGAGGGTTATACCTATTTCTTTATCAAAGCGGTTAATTCCAGCGGCTATTACAGCAAAAACGCAGCCGAAGCTGCACTGCAGGTGGTCTTGAAGCCGGATGCGGTTTCCCAGCTTACGGCTGTTCAAAGCGCAAAAGATAAAAGCATGATTCTTTTAACCTGGGACGCGGTAAAGGGAGAAGATATTGCCGGCTATCGGGTAACAACCAAGGATGGCGCCTATATGACTAAAGAGCTTACTTACCGCTATGAGGCGAGGGAAGATGTGACCTATATGTTTGCCGTGCAGGCTGTTACGATAGCTGGATATGTCTCCAAAACCACAAACTGCAGCCTCGCAGTAACTATAGCGGCAGAGGATGTGAACGGACTGACCGTACAGCAATCCGGTACTGACCGGACAAAGGTGATTCTAACCTGGGCTGCACCGGCAGAACTGGATGTGGCGTACTACATCATTAAGGCAGGAACGGCATGGGAAACAGCTTCTGTTTTGGCAACACGGATTACCGGCACCCGTTTTGAAACGTCGGTCACTGAGGAAACGGAGCAAACTTTTTTAATTAAGGCGGTTACCCTGGCCGGAAACGAGAGTCAATATCCGGCTCAGGTCAGCGGCATATTCAATCTCCATCCTGATCCGGTGACCAATCTGGTGGTAACCCAGTCGGCTACAGATACGTCGGTGCTGAACATTGCCTGGACAGGCATACTGGAAAGTGACCTGGCTTATTATGACGTACGCGTAGGAAGTTCCTGGGAGGAAGCTGTTCCCATTGCAACCACGCAGGAAACAAGCTGTACTTATACGGTACGGGCCAGTGGGGCGGTGAAAATATTAATAAAAGCGATGAATGTGGCTAAGTTTTACTCCGATGAGACTGTAGCTACACTGTATTGTACGGTGGAACCGGCAGCGATCAGCAATTTTCGGGTATACCAAAATGGGGCTTACGTGGAACTCTACTGGGACAAAGCGGTTGAGACCGATGTGACCGGGTATGAAATCCGGGAAGGATCAGGTTTTAGTGGTGGTTCCCTGGTAGTAACAGGGCAGACGACAACTAGCTATAAGTATATGGTTGACACCGAACGAATGTACCGGTATCACATAAAAGCCATCAATAAAGGCGGCTTTTACAGCATAACAGCGGCCAATGCTAATGTTCTGGTGGACGACTTGCCGGCAAGAAATGTGATCGAAGCCTTCGATGAGTTTGCACTGCAATCCGGGACGCACGACAATACTGCCTTTCAGACCTCGCAATACAAGTTTAGCAATCTAGGTGGTAAATTTAGCGACTATCCGACGACGCGGTTTAGTGAAATTGGCGGTTCCACCGTGCTGACTTTGGCGAAAAATGATTCAGAGTACTGTTCTAGTGGTACATATACTTGTAAACAACTGGATATTGGGCAAACGCTGACAGCTAATATAACGTCGTATTTTGTTTCTTCTGTGTTCATGGTGCCGGGGACCTCTGCAACATTGCAGTACAGAACAAGCCGGGATGGCAGTGCATTTACTGAGTGGCAGGACTTTACCACTGTTCAGGCCACGTTCCGCTATCTGGAATTCCGGGTCCTGCTGGCTACTACGGATATCGCTAAAACGCCGGAAGTTAACCATCTGGTTATTTCAGTGGATGTGCCGGAGAGCGAGCTGTGTGTCACGGCTGATATAGCTGCCGGTGGAACTACAATACCGTATGGGCGGACTTTTTACACAGTTCCGGTAGTGACACCTACCGCAGTTGGCGAGGACCTGCATGCACAGGTGATAGAAAAAAATACCACAGGAGCAACCATTAAAGTAAAAGACTCTTCCAACAACGATGTCGGTGGAACGGTGGATCTACTGATCAGGGGATACTAAATATTTTTATGAGGTGATGATATGTCTTATAATGAAAAACTGCCAATGGATGATGAGTATATCGCGTCAGGTCCGGCGGATATCCGTGAGAATTTCCGGGCCTTAAAGGAGGACCAAATCGTTGATGCCGGTACATTGGCCGGCCTTGCACCAGGCAATTCCGGAGGCAATATTCCGCTATCTAACGGGGTGGTCAATTCAGGACTGAATGCCGATAAACTGGACGGGCTGGATGCTGCTGCCTTCGCGAGTGCTGCGCATATCCATGCTGTTGCTACTGATTCGTCAAACGGTTTTATGTCAAATACCGACAAAGCAAAACTGAATGCCATCGCGACTGGGGCGGAAGTTAATCAGAACGCTTTTTCTAGTGTGCTGGTGGGTAGTACTACCATACAAGCAGACAGTGTAGCAGATACTTTGGAAATTACCGCCGGGGCAAACATATCGCTTACATCAGACGCAACCAATGACCGAGTAACGATTGCAGTGTCAGGGACAGTTCCGTCAGCTACCACGGCGACTATCGCAGCAGCTTGTACGGGAAATGCGGCAACCGCAACAAAACTAGCAACCGTACGAGCTATAAATGGTGTGGCGTTTGATGGAGGTAGCGATATAGCTATAGTTGATTCCACGAAAGCACCCATTTCACATGCATCTACTAGTACGACTTATGGAATAGCAACGGCATCAAGCTATGGGCACGCCAAGGCATCCACTGATACGCCTGCTGCTGCAGGAACGGCGGCAGTTGGTACCGATAATGGGTTATATGCACGGGGTGATCATGTTCATCCTGCTCAAACTGATATTGCAGGAAAGGCTGCAACAGCAACAACTGCCTACAATATCCCTAATTCAGATGTTGGCGGGAATATTTGGATAGCGTAGGAGGGGAAAATGGCTACTTATACAAAAAAATTACACATTAGAAAAAACAACATTATTACAGATATTTGTTTATACACAACCACAAGTGAAGTCGGTAGTGATTATGTAATTTTAAATATTAATGGAAATATAGTATACGCAAAGTTAGGTAGTACAACAGATGCAAATGCCAGTCCACTGCGAATTAGAAAGAGTAGTTCTGTGTATGCTGTTCTAACCCAGGCAACACCGCCATATGGTAGCATATCCTATACAGTAGCCGGAACTTATACTTTTACCACATCAGGTGGAGTCACAAAAATCAAAATTACCTTAGTCGGCGGTGGCGGTGCCGCCGATGATTATTGGGAGGAGGATAACAAAGAGGGGTATATAGATCCTAATTATTCCTGTGGCGGCGGTGGTGGAAGTGGATATTTTTCAACAGGGATATATGATGTGACCCCAAATACTTCCTATATAGTAACTGTTGGCGCAGGAGCCGGTATAAATAGTAACTATAAGCAGACATATGGAAAAAGCAGTTCGGTTGGTAATATTGTGTCCGTTAATGGTGGCCAGACTGGTAGTCGCGGCTCAAACACTGATGGTGGAATAGGTGGTGTTAATGGGACAAAAGGAGATATCAACCAATTGCCGATGAAAGGTGGCACCGGCGGGGTTCCTCCCGCTCCATATGCACCATACGGGAAAGGTGGAAACGGTGGAGAACCGGCGGGATATGGGGGAGCTAAGGCCACAGCAGGGGTAAATGGTATGGTTAAGATTGAATGGGGCATTGGGATACAATAGGCTATCCCCTATGAAATATACCTATACGAAAAAGGAGACAGGGCTGTGGGAGATGAAGGTGTTGCCCGGTTAATTAATAAGCTTGATGATGTAAGTGAACGGCTGGCCAGAGTAGAAACCTTGCTGGAGGAGCGGGAAAAAAACAAAATCAGTTTGGCTGGACTGCTGGCATGGCTGGCTACTACCGCGATAGCCGTTTATGGTGTGCTTCACAAATAGGGGGAATGGATATGAAAGGGGTAACACTGGAAGAGTTAAGACAGCTTGCCTTAGACAGCAAGGCCTCGCTTTGGCAAAAGGCTTGCAGCCTGAATCGCGAGGTGAAATTATATCTGCACTGGTCTGCCGGTCATTATGGGCAGTTTTTTGACGATTATCATATCAATATTGACCGGGATGGCAGTGTGTATGTCAGCACGGAAGATCTGAGCGCCGTATTAGCCCATACCTGGCGGAGAAATACGGGCAGTGTGGGAATGGCACTAGCTTGCTGTTATGGCGCCACAACGAAAGACTTGGGGAACGAACCGCCGACGGCTGCACAGATGGAAGCTATGGCACAGGTGATCAGTGTGTTGGCCAGTGTCCTGGGAATTCCCATTGATTTGCAGCATGTTCTGACCCATGGCGAGGCCGGTGACAATATGGATGGCCTTGATATAACCGAAAAGTACGGTATGAACAGTACTTGCGAACGTTGGGATATCGCCATACTGCATACCGGTGATGGATGGGGTTCCGGCGGCGATATCCTTAGAGGAAAAGCTATCTGGTATCAATATCATTCGTAGGAGCGATGAATATGGTTACGCTTATTTTCGTCCGGGGAGATCCAGTCAGTATGATTGATCGTACGATTGAAGCCGTTAGTCAGGGGGATTTTTGCCATGTAGCCGTTCAGTTCGCCTGGGGGATCGTGGAAGCCTTAGGCGTACCGGAAAGAGGGTTTGTGCCGGGGGTGCGATTGTCGCCGACAGACAAGTATGACGGTAAAGCAGTTGCAACGATGAAGCTGGCACTGCCGGAGGAAGCCGCCGCCGAACAGGAGGCCCGCAGGCTGCTTGGCCGGTTATATAGTTATATCGGCTGCCTGGAAGGCGGCATATATGATCTGACCGGGATCAGGCTGCAGCCTTGGTTAAATAAGCTCAGTGACTGGCTGCAGATTCGGTTATTCGGTACAGTTCTGCCGGTTGATATTGGAACCTGGTCGATGAACTGTTCCGAAACGGCTGCCCGGATTATCAGAGCCGGTGGAATCAATGTACTGCCCGGTGTGGAGGCCGATTGTATTACACCGATGGATCTGATCCGCTATTTTCAAATCGATAAGGGGGAATTAACCATGAGTGAAGAAACTATAAGCAACAGTTCGGCAGATAAAACTGATGCGACAAATACTCTATTGTATCAATGACAGGCGTTGCCGGTGTAGTCTCCGATATAGCCGGCTCGGTTGTTGACACGGCTGTGGCTTCCGGCAGTACTTCTGTAACCAATTGGGTTAGCGGGGAGATTGCAAAGCTGCGGGAGGAGATGAATTCCACCGCTAACTTTACGGTAGCCGCCAGGGACAGGCTGGAGATTGCGGCGCTGGAAACCATGTCGGTGGTGGCGTTGGCCGAGCTTAAGCATTTGGCTGTAAAGCTAAAGGATAAGATTTCATAATGAATGGTCTTATGTAGAACATATAAGGTAGGTAAAGTGGGGCTGTCTCGAAATAGCTTTTTTTAAAGCGATCGAGACAGCCCCACTTTTTTACATATGGGAAATGAGACACATCGACCAAGTGACTTGGCACGCCAGTTGCATTATATAAATGGCGAAAGCACAAGTGGAAAGGAGTGGGTATTGGCGCAAATTTCCATCATGACTACGATTATGTATACCATGTGGATGAATGGTTGCAAATTCGGGCGAAAAGCGGTGGAACAAATCATGGAAGGCGGCAAAAGCAACCGGGTTATCGAAGCGGCCTTCATGCTGGGCACCTTGGTTATTTACGAAAATCCTTATTGTTGTTGTTTCCTTGCAAAGAGCTTAGAACAAGGTATGTTTAGTTAGGGTGATGAGGAAACTATAAAAAAATATCCTAGGTTACTTGAAAATAATATCGTCATCATATAAAATAAAAAGTGATAATATACAATAAAAAGTGATAACATACAATAATAAAATAAAAATATAAAATAATGAATAAGAACATGTTTGCAAATGATAAAATAAGATTCGCAGTCAATTATGTTAGCACTTTTTATTGAGATTATAGGCTTTGGTTTTGCCAAAGCTTTGTAGGCTGGTTTGCGTGAAACTACAAATATTAAGTTAGGATGTGATGTTCATGGGTTTGACATTAGAAAATGTGGGTAAAATGGAAATCAATGAATTTTTGGGAAGCACGCTGGAATGCCAATGCGGTAAACCCCATAGTGTTAACATTGACAAAATTATTGTGGAAAATGGAGCCATTAATAAGCTTCCCGGTGTATTGGCTGAAATGGGCTGCAAAAACGCTTTGGTTGTAGCTGATTCGCATACCTTTGACGTAGCCGGTAAAAAAGTGGATGAACTCTTAACTGCCAGCAATCTGAAGCATAAGGTATTTGTCTATCAGTCACAGGGCCATCTGGTGCCGAACGAAGAAGCGGTAGGCAAACTGGTGCTGCAGGTGGAAAAAACCACCGACGTGATTGTAACTGTAGGCTCCGGCAGCTTGAATGATTTGGTTAAGTTCGCTAGCTGGCTGATCAAGGTTCCTTCGGTTTGTGTGGCCACCGCTCCCTCCATGGACGGCTATGCCTCCGATACTTCGGCTTTAATTATCGACAATTTGAAGACCAGTGTAACATCCGATTATCCTAAAGTTATTATCGGCGACGTGGACATCCTGAAGGAAGCGCCCATGAGCATGATCCTGGCCGGTTTCGGTGATATTATCGGCAAGTATTCGGCCCTCAATGACTGGTTGATCAGTGAAATTGTCAATGGTGAATATCATTGCTCGGTAACCGCCAAAATCTCCAGCGACGCCATTGAAAAATGCGTAACCCAAATGGAAGGCGTGAAAAGAAGAGAAGACGATGCCATCAGGAATTTGATGGAAGGTCTGGTCCGCACCGGTATCGCCATGAGCTTTGTCGGTAACTCCCGTCCCGCTTCGGGCTGCGAACATCATATTGCCCACTTCTGGGAAATGGCCTTCCTGTTTGCCGGTAAAGAAGCTTTGTTGCATGGCACCAAAGTCGGCATGACCAGCGTCATTACCGCCAAACTGTATGAACTTCTGACTACGGCCAAAATAGATTTTGACAAGGCGATTAGTGTGGCTAAAGCCTTTGATGAAAAAGCCTGGAAGGAAAAAGTCATTGCCATGTATGGTAAGGCTTCACCGGGAATTTTGAAATTAAGCGAAAAAGACGGCAGAAATTCTATCGAAAAACGGATTGCCCGGATTCAAAAGATCAAAGAAAATTATGAAGCGATTATGAAAATTGCCAAAGCAGCACCGTCGGCAGCAAAGGTAAGATCGCTTATGGAAAACGCCGGCGCTCCGGTAAAACCCTGTCAAGTCGGTATTGATGACGCAACGGCTCTGAACGGTATTATCATGGCCAAAGAAGTTCGTCCCCGCTATAGCGTTCTTAACTTGCTGTCTGATGTAGCTATTTTGGAAGATCTGGCTAAGGAAGCCGCAGAATACGTAAAATAAACAGGTAAAGGAAGAAAATAACTATATGTATAGCATTGAGCAAGCCATGGATAAGGCGTATGCCCAGGAAGTACTGAAAAAGATTAAATGCTTTGTGTTTGACATGGACGGGACCATCTATCTGGAAAGCAAGATTTTGGACGGGGCCATTGAGTTTCTGCACAAACTGGAAGAAAACAATGTAATGATCCGCTTCTTCACTAATAATTCTTCAAAAAATAATAAAGTATATGTGGACCGTATTACCAAAATGGGTTATCCTGTAACTGAGGAAAAGATTTTTATTTCCAATCATGTTATCATTACGCACTTGCTGGATAACATGCCGGAAAAGACTGTATTTGTACTAGGTAACCAATACTTGCAGAACGATTTTAAAGAAGCCGGCGTAAAACTGGTGGAAGAGAACCCGGACATTGTGGTTGTTGGCTTTGACACGTCCCTGGCCTATGACCGTTTAACCAAAGCTTGTACCTTTATTCGTAACGGGGCTACTTTCTACGGTGTAAATCCTGACTTTAACTGCCCAATGGTAGACGGCTATATTCCTGACTGCGGTTCCATTTGCGCACTGATTACCGCTTCTACCGGCAAGGTTCCCGAGTTTTTCGGCAAACCGACCGTTCATACCCTGGAGTATATATTGAAGAAAACCGGCTTAAAGGAAGAGGAAATTGCTATTGTCGGTGACCGGCTGTATACCGATATTGCCTTGGCGAAGGGCAATAAGGTGACTTCCATTCTGGTGCTCACCGGTGAAAGTACACTGGAAGATGTACCGCAGGCGGAGGTAAAACCGACCTTGATTTTCCAGTCGTTGAAAGAAGCACAGCCTGTCATTGACGCACTCTATTAATTGCTGGGGTTTGTTTCTAGATTAACGGAATGATCTTAGGCGCAAAAAGCGCCGTCAAAGAGCGGTTGCTGTAATTTTACAGATCAACAACATAGATACGTTATCGTTCAGGTTGCTAATACTATGTTGCTGTTAGCAACCTGAACTGCATTTGGGCGCTGGGCATGATTATGGTATAAAGGAGAGGATTGTTTATGGATCGTGGTATTGAGCAGCTAGCGGTAAGCACGCTGCGTACTCTGGCGATTGACTCCATTGAAAAAGCCAATTCCGGGCATCCCGGGATGCCTATGGGCGCGGCGCCCATGGCGTATACGCTCTGGACGAAGCACATGACTCACAACCCGGCTAATCCGGACTGGTTCAACCGGGACCGCTTTGTATTGTCGGCGGGGCATGGCTCGGCCCTGCTCTACAGTCTGCTGCACTTGTCCGGCTATGACGTAACGCTGGAGGACTTGAAAAACTTCCGGCAATGGCAAAGTAAAACGCCCGGACATCCCGAGTACGGACATACACCGGGGGTAGATGCAACGACGGGCCCATTGGGACAGGGCGTGCCCATGGCCGTAGGCATGGCCATGGCCGAACGGCATTTGGCAGCCCGCTACAACCAAAAGGGCTATGACCTGATTAATCATTTCAGCTACAGCCTTTGCGGCGACGGCGATTTAATGGAAGGGGTTTCCGGTGAGGCTGCCTCACTGGCCGGACATTTAAAGCTGGGAAGACTGATCGTACTGTATGACTCTAATGATATCTCACTGGACGGCAAGCTGAACCTGTCGTTTTCCGAGGATGTAAAAAAGCGGTTTGAGGCCTATGGCTGGCAGGTCTTGTATGTGGAAGACGGCAATGATATCGCGGCGATCGACGCGGCGTTGACGGCGGCCAAGAAGGAATTGAACAAACCGACCTTAATTGAAGTAAAGACGGTGATTGGCTTCGGTTCGCCGAAGAAGGCCGGGACTTCCGCTGCCCATGGTTCACCGTTGGGGCGGGAAGAGGCAAAAGCCACCAAACAAGCCTACCAATGGATTCATGAGGAATTTCATGTTCCCTCCAAGGTGTACAAACATTTTGGTCAGGCGGTAAAAGAACGGGGTATTCAGGAACAGGCGGTCTGGAAGGCCATGTTTGCCAGTTACAAACAGGAGTTTCCCGAATTGGGCCGTGAATTGGAAACGGCTATGGCCGGTAAATTGCCGGAAGGCTGGGAACGGCAGCTGCCGGTTTATGAAGGCGAGAAAAAGCTGGCAACCCGGTCATCTTCCGGCGAAGTCATCAATGCGCTGGCTAATCAGATTTCCTATTTATTTGGTGGTTCAGCCGATCTGGCCAGCTCCAACAAGACGGCAATGAAAAACGGTGGCAATTTCAGCGCCGAAAACTACCAGGGCGCCAACATCTGGTTTGGTGTAAGGGAATTCGCCATGGGCGCCATTCTAAATGGAATGGCTTTACACCGGGGACTTAAGGTCTTCGGCGGAACCTTTTTCGTTTTTGCCGATTACCTGCGGCCGGCTATCCGGCTGGCTGCCTTGATGGGCCTGCCGGTTACCTATGTATTTACTCATGACAGCATTGCTGTCGGCGAAGACGGCCCGACGCACGAACCGATCGAACAGTTGGCTTCGCTGCGGGCGATGCCTAATCTCAGCGTTATTCGTCCGGCTGACGGCAATGAGACGGCTGCCGCCTGGAAGCTGGCGCTGGAATCCTCGAAGACGCCTACGGCTCTGGTGCTTTCCCGGCAGGACTTGTCCCACGTGACGACACCGGAAGCTGCCCGTGCCGGTGTGGCTAGAGGCGCTTATGTACTGGCTGCGGCAGAAAATCCACAGGCTTTGCTCCTGGCTTCCGGTTCGGAAGTGGAATTGGCGCTGGCGGCACAGAAGCAACTGGCGGCGGAAAATATTGCCGTTTCCGTGATCAGTTTTCCCTCCTGGGATCGCTTTGAAGCACAATCGCTGGAATACAAAAAGAGCGTACTGTTACCTGACGTACCGGCTCGGTTAGCCATCGAAATGGGAGCGTCCCTGGGCTGGCACCGTTATACCGGCAGCGGTGGCGACGTACTGACCATTGACACCTTCGGAGCGTCAGGCAATGGCGAACGGCTGATTAAGGAATACGGTTTTACCGTGGAAAATGTAGTAGACCGGGTGAAAGCACTGCTGGTTTAGCGCGTGATTTGATATAGCTGTGATAGAATAAACAAAAAGATTACTCATTGCAAGTAATCTTTTTGTTTTGGTCTAGTGGTCCACTAACCTTGAAAACAAAAATTGCTGACGGTCAACATGTCGTCCTCCGTCGTTGTCGTCAGTCGGCATACTGGCGGTAGGCCTCTTTCCTCCGCCTTGGCTGATAAAATGCTGCCTCGCTATCAGCTTCCTGTTCCAAACTTGGCGGACCACTGGCTGGCTCATAAAAATGTAAAAAATAGATAAAGAAAAAATGTTCGGCAAGCAGGTAATGGAAGCGCGTTTACCGAATCTGGATGGGTATGAGCTATGCTGAGCGGCTGGCGCGGTTAAAGAAAGACAGAAAACGGTAAACACAGGGTGAAAGCATGAACAATACAATTGACGGGAAAATACTTGATAAAATTGTAAAAAACACATTAGACGCCATTGAACAAAGCAAGTTGCAGATTTTTGATATTTATGAGGCCGCGAAGAATGAAATGGAGTCTGTGAAAAAAGATGTGGAACGGGTAAAGCAGGCTACAGTGGATATTATTTTCGTCGTGGACGAACTGGAGCAAAAGGAAAAAAGAGCCCGGCTGAAACTGATGGCTGTAAGCCGCAATTTTCACATCCACACCGAAGAGGATATAAAGAAGACATATGACGAGACCAAGAATATCCAGGTAGAGCTGGCGGTGGCCAGGGAGCATGAACAAAACCTGAAACGGCAGCGGGATGATCTCGAGATTCGCCTGAGGTCGCTGAAAAAGACGGTAGATAAAGCCCAGAATTTAGTTTCCCAGGTCGGGGTGGTGTTAGGTTATCTGGGCAGCCAGATGGAAGGCGTGGCCGTTCAACTGGAAACCCTGCAGCAGAGCCAAGCCTTTGGCGCGAAAATTATCAAAGCCCAGGAAGAAGAACGCCTGCGGGTGGCGCGGGAGATTCACGACGGTCCGGCCCAGGCTATGGCTAATGTGGTCTTTCGGGCCGAGGTCTGTGAGCGGTTGATTGATGTGGATGTGGAACGGGTAAAAACCGAACTGAAAAGCTTAAGGACTCAGGTGCGGGGCTGTTTGAAAGAAACCCGGAAGATTATCTTTGATTTGCGGCCCATGACTTTGGATGATTTGGGATTATTGCCCACGGTGCGGCGATTCTTGGAGACCATGCAGGAACGGAGCGATATTATTTGTGAAGTCCGGACCATTGGTGAGGAAAGACGCCTTGATCCTTATGTTGAAATCGGCTTATTCCGGGTTATTCAGGAAGCGGTCAATAATGTGGAAAAACATGCTCAAGCCAGCAAGGTTCTGGTCTTTATCGAGTTTCGCCGCGATTTTGTTATGGCCATTGTCGATGATAACGGCAGGGGCTTTGACGTGGATAGTGCTGCCATTGGTGTTGAAAGCTTCGGGGTTCTTGGCATGCGGGAACGTATTAACCTCTTAAAGGGACGGTTGGAAATCAAATCGGAAGAAGGCAAAGGGACCCGGGTTATCATCAAAATCCCGCTGAACTAATGGATACAACCGGGCAGTTCAGGGAATCACTGATTTATTTATCCGGCGCGCCCGGACGGCTATTTTCCGTCTGACAGCTGCCTTATCAACAGTTTTCTAGGGCGTGTCTTCAAACTAACGGATGATCCATGGCGAGTAATTTTGGCGCCAGACAAGGCAAAAAGCGCCGTCAGGGGGCGTTTCGGGTAGCTTGAAGACACGCTCTAACGGAATAGAATAGAGAAAGCATAACTTTGGAACGGTAAAGTTATGCTTTCTTTTTGCTAAGGCGCTAAAGTAACACAATAGACTTGTGTTAC
>NZ_FODY01000022.1 GCF_900110485.1 Propionispora vibrioides
ATTCACACTGCACATCCTGGCGGATCTTTTTCCGTCTGGCTGCGTCAGCAAAACCTTGAAATAGGGACCGCTATTCCTGCGGTTTTACTTCCTTGCCAGCCGAAAAAATCTCTCGCCAGGCCGGCAGACTCATTAAATCAGCGGTTCCCCAGGGAAATCCCCTTATATAAAATATACCGTGCTTAATTTGGCTTTTGTTGTTTTGTTTTTAGTGTTGGTTTATATTAGTACTGAATTGACAAAAAGGCGGTATAGCTATGGGAATTCGGGATGTATCGGTTAGAAAGAAATTGATGTTTTCCAACTTTATGATGATTTTTATTCCTGTGTTGTTGATATTGCTAATTGGTATGAGCGTAATCGTAGGGCTGCGGCTGACTGGAAATGCGCGGCAAAGCGAAATTTCGCTGTTATGGCCGGAAAGAGGACCGGCTTTGTCCGTTCAATTGGCGGTCAGCTCTTTGCGTGTGCAGGTTGACCGGGCGAAGGGGCTTGATATGCACGAAGTCCTGGAAGCCTGTCAGGCTTTGGAGGCACACGGCATTCAGGTGGCCATCGTGCGTGGCGGCAAGGTTCTTTATATTACGCAAGGCAGTGATGCATCGACAGTCATGGATAAGCTGAGTAATCGTTATACCGGAAGCGGATCGGTTTTTCTTTGGGATGAAGATGGTTTTGCTTTTCGTTATGGATCTTCGAGAAATGATGTTACCGCTGCGGCCGTGGGAAATGTACCATTCCTTGCCCAGGGGGAAAGGGTAGAGTCGACGATTAAAAATATTCTGGAAATCATAGCTCTTGCGGTAATTGGCTTTACCATATTCATCATCGTGGGTACGGGGGTGTTTCTTTCACGCCAATTGTCTAAACAGCTTATAATACCTTTGGAAGAGCTGCGTCGTGCCGCCGGTGAAATAGGACGGGGCAATTTGGATTATGCGCTATCTACGGAGACAAAAGACGAGCTGGGGATTGCTTGCCGCGAGTTTGACCAGATGAGGGTGCAGCTTAAAGCTGCCAGAGAAACACAGGAAAAATATGAGGAAAACCGTAAAGAGCTTATAGTCGGCATATCCCATGATCTTTCTACACCGTTGACTTCTGTCAAGGGGTACGCAAGCGGTCTTATGGATGGGATTGCTAAAACTACCGAGAAGAAAAGGCATTATCTCAATATGATTTATCAGACAGCTTGCAATATGGAGAAGCTGGTAGAAAGCCTGTTTCTATTTTCCAAGCTTGATTTGGGGCGGGTGGAATTTTGTCTGGAGACAGTGCCACTGCATGACTATATAACAGACTATGTAGCTGAAAATGCTGACCGGTTTTTGGCAAGGGGACTGCGGCTGATCGTTCAATCTCATAGCCTGCATTCTCAGGTGCTTATTGATCGCATGCAATTCCAGAGAGTGGTGGAAAATATACTGGAGAACAGCCTGAAATATAAACGAGGTGAAATCGGCAATTTGACGGTTTCTCTTGAGAATGAGGGCGAGCAGCAATTGCGCCTGGAATTTGCTGATGATGGTCCGGGAGTTACGACGCCGGAGTTAGCCAAGCTATTTGACAGTTTTTACCGTACCGATCCGGCACGGACCAATGTCAGCAAGGGAAGCGGTCTGGGGCTGGCAATCGTAAAGCAGATCATTACCACGATGCACGGAAACATTTGGGCGAAAAATGGGAAAAGCGGCGGCCTGACCATATGCATTTTGCTGCCCATTGCCAGGGAGGAACGACATGAAGAAGATTTTGATCATGGAAGATGATATCGGCATCGCCGAATTAGAGCGGGATTATCTGGAGGCAAACGGTTTTGCCGTGGAAATTGCTGCCGACGGAAACCAGGGATTACAAAAGGCGCTGGCTGAAGAGTATGCGCTTATACTGTTGGATATTATGCTGCCTGGACAAGATGGCTTTCAGGTGTGCCGCCGGGTGCGCGAACGCAAGAACACGCCAATTCTTCTGGTATCAGCCCGGCGGGAGGATATTGATAAAATTCGCGGCTTTGGCCTTGGCGCCGATGATTATATTGTGAAGCCGTTCAGCCCGAATGAGTTGGTGGCGCGGGTGAAGGGACATATTGCCCGTTATGAGCGGTTGACTTGCGGAGAAAACTCCGGCGATAAGATACTGCGCTATGCCGGCCTGGAAATCCAATTGGATGCACGCCGTGTTTTTGTTGAGGGAGAAGAAATGACGTTGAAAAACCGGGAGTTTGAGTTGCTGGCATTTTTGGCGGAGAATCCGGGGATTGTCTTTAGCCGGGAAAAGATTTTTGACCGTGTTTGGGGGATGGAGGCCATTGGCGACAATGCCACGGTCATGGTTCATATTAACCGTATTCGTGAAAAAATTGAGCCTGATCCGGCTCATCCGGTCTACATTGAGACGGTTTGGGGGACCGGTTACCGGTTTAATAAATTTTAGATTTTGCATCGATGGTAATGAGAAACGAGCTATTTTGCCAAAGCTTTTAGTTGGCAGATAGCTCGTTTTTTTTGCTTTCGGCAGAGTTTAGTTTCTGGCGAAAATAGTTTTAGGAAATGTTTTTATTCTGTTTAGGAACTGTTTAGCTTTAGTACCTATACTAAAGCTATTCTAGAAAAGAGGTAGAGCTACTATGGAATGGATAGTGACTTTAGATCAAACCATATTGTTTTGGATACAAAATCACTTGGTTAGCAGTGTGCTCAATCCGTATATGATATTTCTTTCGGCGATAGGAAATTCAGGAATTATCTGGATTGTACTGGGTATCGCATTACTGGCGGTAAAAAAATATCGCTGGCTGGGTGTGACCGTTTTGCTGGCACTGGTGATGAGTCTGGTTTTGGGTAACGGCATCTTGAAGCCGCTGGCAGCGCGCTTGCGGCCGTGTACGGTTTTTCCGTGGATGCCTTTGCTGATATCGTTACCGACGGATTATTCTTTTCCCTCAGGACATACTTTCGCCTCCTTTGCAGCAGCGGCAGCAATTTTCTGCCGAAGCAGGAAACTGGGGGCTACAGCTTTTTTACTGGCAACCGGAATCGGGTTTTCCCGGTTGTATTTGTTTGTGCACTATCCCAGTGATGTTCTGGCGGGAGTGCTGCTGGGTACCCTATCAGGTGTGGCTGCTCACAGGCTGAGCAGTCATTTATCGACAGTCCGCTCCTGGCACTGGCAACAGGTATTGCCGAAATCTGTGATTGTTGTGCGTAAAGATGAATTTAATAAGCAATAGATTGGAAAGGAGCGGGGTATGGAACAAGTTACCATGATATTTCTTAATTTTATTGATACGTGGGGCTATCTGGCAGTTGCTGTACTTATGGGATTTGAAAATGCCTGCATTCCCATTCCCAGCGAGCTTATCTTAGGTTTTGCCGGCAAAATGCATTTTACCGGAGCTTTGGTTGCCGGTATGGCCGGTGGTATGGCCGGCTCGGTTTTTGCCTATGCAGTTGGTCACTGTGGCGGACGTTCTTTTGTTCAACATTACGGTAAGTATTTTTTGGTGAAGGAATCCCATGTGGCATTTGCCCAGCGCTGGTTTGATCAATATGGAGTAAAGGCGGTCTTTCTCAGCCGTATGCTGCCGGTTGTGCGTACGTTTATTTCTCTCCCGGCGGGTTTTGCCCATGTGAATGTAAAAAAATTTCTCTTTTATACTTTTATGGGTTCACTGCCCTGGACGGTATTAATGCTTTGGGCGGGTATGATGCTGGGGGAAGGCTGGCGGCTTTTAACTGACATTGGTCATGAAGCAAGTATTGCCTTTATTGGCTTGTCTGTAGTGGTTCTGTCCGTATTATATGTGCGGTATAAACGCTACAGAAATGTCCGGGACGATGGCAGCAGGTAAGGGAATAGACATGATAGGGACAGCTAGAGAGGGGAAGTATGACAACTACAAAAAAACATATATTGATTCTTTTGGCTATAGGTGCGGTTTTGTTTTTCCTTGGCAATTCTTTCATTGCGATCACAGATCCGGTTGAGTCAAATTATACGCTAACCGCGGCGGAAATGTTCGCGTCAGGTGATTATATATCACCACGCATTTACGGTAATTATTGGTATGATAAGCCGGTTTTCTTTTATTGGGAACTCATTGCTGCGTTTAAGGTCTTTGGCGTCAATGAATTTGCTGCCCGCTTTTTTCCGGCTCTTGCCGGAGTTGCCGGCTTGTTTATGGTTTATGGTTTTGCCCGCAGAGTTTACGATGCCAAGACAGGTCTTTTCTCAGCATTGATCCTGGGCACTTCCTTTGAGTATTGGCTTATTTCAAAGACGGTCATTACCGACCTCAGCTTATTTCTCTTTTTCAATGCCGTGCTTGTCTTTTTTTATCTTGCCTATACGAGCCAGCATAAAAATTATTACTATCTTTGTTATTTGTTTGCGGGGTTGGCGGTGCTTACCAAGGGGCCGGTCGGAATTTTACTGCCTGGCTTTATTATAACGGTATTTATTCTCTGGTGTCGTGATTTTGCTGAGATCAAGCATATGAGATGGTTGGGCGGTATGGCAATTTTTCTGCTTGTGGGAGGCGGTTGGTACTATATCATGTATCAACTGCATGGGCAGATTTTTCTCGACACCTTCCTTGGTATTCACAATGTGCTGCGGGCCACAGTGTCGGAGCATCCGAAGTTTAATGTGTGGTATTACTATACGGTTATTTTCTTTCTGGGCTTCTTTCCCTGGTGCTTTAGTCTGCCTATGGTTATTCGGAAATACTGGAAAAAGCGTCAGTGGCCGGTCCTTGATCAGACAACGGTCTTTCTGTTGCTTTGGGCGTTTTTGGTCAACGGATTCTATCAGTGTATGGCAACAAAGTATACGACATACACTCTGCCGGCCTTGATGCCGACTGCTATTTTAGCTGCACGCCTGCTTTACGCACAGGAAAGACTGGTTAAGCGTCTTGTGGCATTCAGTATTTGCTTTTATCTGGCTTTGACATTTTTGGTGGCTGTTCCACTTTGTAATAGCTCTTATTCGGGACGGAATATTGCCGTTGCTTTGCAAGGTCATGTGCAAACCGGGGATATGGTTATCAATTACGGTGATTATAAGGCATCGGTTGTCTTCTACGGGCATAAAACGGTTTATAATCTGGTGCATGCTAATGAGTTGGAAAAGGTTAGACCTAAGGCGATGAGCTGGAGCAGTAAGAATGTGATGCCGTTTATTTCCTTTGAAGAACTTCCTGACAACAAGAATTTGTATATCATCGTGGATAAAAACAAACGCAGTGATTTTGATAAATCATTCAAAACAGACGAGTGGAAAGTGGTTAAAATGTTGCCCGAGGCAACGATATATTACCGACCGGCTCAAGGGTCCGACTAGCTTGAAGACACGCCTTAGCAAAAAAAAATTCCAACATAGGCGGTAGCTGGTTAGACAGATAGTTGCGAATGAAAGGAGGTGAGTGGTATGAACATTAATGCCGTTTCTTCAGCAAATCGCTATTTAACTCTTCAGCGAGCCGCAGCTACGGCTAGAAGCAAAGACAATAACGGCGACTATGATAATGGCACAGGCGGGGATGTTGCTGCAACAGCAAAGGCTCTGCAAGCTGGGCAGCCATCATTGACGGCAAAAAAGCCAGAATCTATATAGTCCTCAATGGTGTTGCCGGAGCGCTGTCGTGGTTATTTAATAGTTCTTATGCTGTGAAGGCCAGTAGGCGGTTTCGGGAGGAAGGTGATGACGAGGCTTATCCCGTTGTTGGTATCCAGGAGCGGTTTATTTTTGACAGGGCCGGCGGAAACGAAGGTGAATGATGCGATAGTCCTGCTATAACAATGATCTGGCGGCGAAGCAAGAATAGAATGGTTTGGCAAAAACCGGAAGAGCGGATTGGACCGTTCTGCCGGCTTTTTTTATGACTGAGAGGTTTTCAGTCTTTTTTCAGAATCTGCTTTTATACTTGGGCTAACCAGAGGAACCGGCAAGCTTTTTATGACGGGCAGCAAGATTTTGCCTGATAACAGCGGTTTCTTAAGCAAGACTGGAAGGGTAGGACAAATATGATGAAATGGGATAGAAAAGCAGAATTGACTATTGTTGTGCTGGTGGCAGCGTTTATTATGTTTTTTCAATTGGGACATTTGCCGCTTTTGGATCCGGATGAACCGGTTTATGCCCAGACGGCAAGGGAGATGCTGCAAACGGGGGACTTCATATCACCCCGGATCTACGGTGATTTTTGGTATGATAAGCCGCCCATGTATTATTGGCTGGTAGCCGGTTCGTTTAAGCTGTTCGGGCAGAGCGAGTTTGCCGCCCGATTTCCCTCGGCCTTGCTGGCCGTTTGTGGCGTACTCCTGGTTTATCGTTTCGGCAAATCAATCTTTGGCCGGCGGGCCGGGCTTATTGCTGCCTTGGTGCTGGCGACCAGTGTGGAATATTTTTACTTGGGCAAGGCGGCTGTAACCGATATTACGTTGACTTTTTTTATGACGGCTTCCTTGTTGCTGTACCTAAAAGGAAGGTACTATCCGGCTTATGCGGCTGCCGGACTGGCGGTTTTAACCAAGGGTCCTGTAGCTATTGTTTTACCGGCAGCCATTGTTCTAGCCCATCTTGTTTGGACAAGGGGCTTTGGGGAGATAAAACGGATCAAACTAGTTAGCGGAACACTATTGATGTTGTTGGTTGCCTCTCCCTGGTATTTGGCCATGTACCATTTTCATGGCATGGACTTTGTAGATACCTTTCTCGGCTTTCATAATGTAACCCGGTTTCTTAAACCGGAACATCCGTCCGGGACGCTTTGGTATTACTATATTCCTGTGCTTTTACTTGGTTTTTTTCCCTGGACAGTGTTTCTTGGCCAAACCGGTAAACGCATCTGGCAGGAACGGAAAGGACTGGTTGGCCGGGAGTTGAGTTGTCTGGCTATCTGGGCGGGAGCGGTGTTTGTTTTTTTCAGCCTGTCGCAGACTAAGTTGATTTCGTATATTTTACCGATGTATCCCCCCTTAGCCCTGCTAACCGGCTGGTATATCGATCATTGCATCTCCCGGGAGGCGGTACAAGGCGTGTTTGGCAAACCGGTTATTTTACTGCTGTTATTCTTTGGTTTGCTGGAAGGTGGGCTTGTTTGGGGAGCCTTGGAGTATCTGCCGGCTCTTGTCCCGGGTGTCGTTCTGACCGGCTTGGTTTTTGGTCTGACTGCTGCCGGCGCCTGGCTGGCGGTGAAACAGGGGCAGGCGATACGGCTTGTTGGAGTGCTTACCGGCGGCATGCTGTTATTTGTTGTTGTTTTGATGACCTGTCTGTTTCCGGCGGCAGCGCCGGCCTTGTCGGTTAAGGATGTGGCCGCTGATTTTAAGGCCCAGTATGACGGGCAGGCGCCGGTCTATGTGGAGAAGTTTCTCCGGCCGGGTTTTGCTTATTATATGGAGCAGCCTGGTGAGGAGCTTACCTCGATCAACCAGGTGCTGGCCGAAATGAAAAATGCGTCAAGGCCAATCTATTTTGTTGTTAAGGAGAAAAATTACCGGAGCTTGCCGCCAGCAGAGCAGCAACAATTGCAGCTTGTTGCGGTAGCGGACAATGTGGTAGTGCTCAGGAAAGAATGAGCGAAGTTGGTGAAACTATGAAAAATATATACCGAGTGCTTCTCTTTATTGCTGTATTTGTGCTATTTGCCAGTTTTGGGCAGCAACTTCCCATTACTGATCCGGTGGAATCCAACTATGTTTTGACGGCCAAGGAAATGCTGACAGCCAATGACTGGCTGTCACCGCGGATTTACGACCATGTATGGTTTGATAAGCCGGCCATGGTTTACTGGCTGCTGAACCTTTCTTTTACGCTCTTTGGTGTGAGCGAATGGGCGGCCCGGCTGGTACCAGCCTTGTTTGGGGCCGGCGGGGTAGTGCTCATGGAATGGTTTGTTTCTCAGGTGGCTTCGCCGCGCCAGGGACTGCTGGCTGCCGGGCTGTTGGCAACTTCTTTCCAATATTTCTTATTGTCGAAGCTGCTGATTACCGATATGATTCTCTTCGTGTTTGCCAATGCGGCAGTGGTGTTTTTTTATTTAAGTTATACGCGACGGGATAAGGCGAGATACCGCTACCTGGGAATGTACCTTTGCATGGCGCTGGCGGTACTAACTAAGGGGCCGGTTGGCCTGGTGCTGCCGGCATTGATTATTGTGCTGTTCCTTGTTTGGGAGCGAAATTGGCCGGAACTGAGAAATCTGCGCCCTTTCTCCGGGGGATTGCTATTTTTGGTGGTAGTACTGCCCTGGTATGGGTATATGTTTTTTGCCTATGGCGATACTTTTTGGAATTCCTTCTTTGGTGTTCATAATTATCTGCGGGCTACAGTGTCGGAACATCCTAAAGATGATGTGTTTTACTATTATATTGTAATATTTTTTGTCAGCACACTGCCGTGGAACGGATTGGCCCTGGGTGGACTGTACGCCGGGGTGAAAAAACTGGGCAAAGACTCTCTGCATACTCTGCTGGCCTTATGGATCTTGCTGTATTTGGTCGTTTATTCCTGCATGGCCACTAAATATCCGACCTATACCTTCCCGCTATTGTTTCCGGTGATTATTCTGGCGGTGCTGTTTGTAACGGAACGGAGAATAAGAAACAGCGTCGCCTGGATACTGGCGCCGTTTGCCCTGGCTTTTGCTGTCTTTCTCGGCGCCAGCTACCCTTTTATCTCTTTTGAGGTTTTTAGCGGACTGGCGGCAGTTAGTCTGGCACTTATTGGTTATACCTGGTGGCGCGGTTGTAAGCGCGGTGCCGAGGCCATGGTTTGGGTCGGTTGTGCCGGAATGCTCTGCTTTTATTTTCTCGTTTCGGTTTTAGTATTACCTGGTGCAGCCCGGGAGCGGTCGGGAAAGGAGCTCGCCGAATTGCTCCGCCCCTATGCCGGCTATACGATCGGCACTTATCAGTTTTATAGTACATCGGCCGTTTTTTATAGTGGCAGCCTTTTGGTAAAAATGCAGTCCCCCGAACAGGATAAGCCTTCGCAAGCGGGACTGAACTGGTCTTTGAAATATACTATGCCGGAAAGTACCTTGCCGGAGTTATACAAGCAAGCTGGACCGGTCCTGGTAGTTGTAACCGCTGATAAGACGAATGATTTTGAACAAGAGGCGAAAGGCTATGCCTATGCTAAAGTGGGTGTTTCCGAAGAGTATTGTTTGTATAAACTGGAAAAGTAATTGAAACAATGGTAGTATGAAAATAAAAACGGAGAATGGCTATGCACATTTTGTTGGCGGAAGATGACCGGCGGCTGGGAAATTTGATCCAGCATATGCTGCAAAAAGAGGGAATGACGGTAGACTGGGTGGTAAGGGGTGATACGGCACTTGAGTATGCAGCCTATTCGCCTTATGATGTCATTATTTTGGACTGGATGATGCCAGGGCAGACGGGATTGGCAGTTTGCGAGCAACTGCGGGAGCAGGGTTATCATCAGGCTATTTTGCTGCTGACCGCCAAGGATGCGGTGGAAGACCGGGTGCTTGGCCTGGATACCGGCGCCGATGATTATCTGGTGAAACCCTTCGAGTTTTCCGAACTGTTGGCGCGTCTGCGGGCGCTTTGCCGGCGAAGTTCTCATCAGCTGAAAGAGGATGTCATCGAGTTTGGCGGACTGGCTCTGGAACGAACCAGCCGGGTGCTGCGCCAGCCTGACGGGAATAAGATTCAGCTTTCCGGCCGGGAATTTCAGATTCTGGACATGCTGCTGCAAAATAAGGGACAGGTTGTGCCCAGGGAGCTGATTCTGGACCGGGTATGGGGCCTGGAGGCGGAGGTCACGTCCAATAATTTGGATGCCTATGTTCGCCTGTTGCGCAAAAAAATCGACCCCAGCGGCGGCAACGGCTTGCTCCAAACGGTACGGGGTATCGGCTATAAACTGGAGGAAGCGTAGATGTTCACCAAGATCAGATGGCGGCTCACTTTTTTGTATTCCGGTTTTATGGGTTTTTTCTTACTGGCCTTTGTGGTGAGCACTTATTTTGGTTTGTCGTGGGTGGTGTATTCAAACGAGAAGGATGAAGTACTGCTGTTTGCCGAGGAGGAAGCCCGTGAGCACGCTGCCGTGATGATGCATGGTGAGCTGCTGCAACAGGCCTTCCAGGATCAGGAGAACCGGGACATGGGTAGAATGTTTGCCTATGCGTTTGATAATACCGGTAAGATGATTACGGCGGAAAAGCCTAATTCTGTCGTTGAAGATGCTGTACTCGACGAAATTGCTCACTGGAATGCGCCGATGGGCGAAGTGGTGCGGTTGCCGGTGGATTTGCCAAATACCGATAAGGATCTACTGATGATGCTGGTAGCCCTGCCGGTCATGCATGGGGAGGAGCAGCTGGGGACGGTGTATGTCGGTCGTGACAGCAGTCAGTACTATCAGCTTTTACAGACGCTGCTGTATATTCTGGTGCTGGTTTCACTGGTGTTTTTGCTGGTTGCCTCGGCCGGCGGCTATATTATGGCTGGCCGGGCGATGATTCCTATAAAAAAATCCTATGAGCGGCAGCGGGATTTTGTGGCTGATGCCTCGCACGAACTAAGGACGCCACTCAGCGTACTGATGGCTTCAGTGGAAGCGGTTCAGGCTGAGCAGCAGAATGAGGAACAGGGTTTTGTACGGCAGGTGCTGGCCGATATGAAGGACGAAATCAGGCGAATGACCAGGCTGATCAGCGATTTGCTGACCCTGGCCCGGGCAGATGCCGCCGTAATCAACCTTTTTAAGGAAAATTTTGACTTAGTGCCACTGGTGGAGCAGGCCGTTCGGGCCATGCAGCACCTGGCGGTGGAGAAGACTATAAAAATTGATTTTAGTGCCGCCGAAACTTCACTGCTTATTTTTGCTGATAAGGAGCGAATTAATCAATTATTGCTGATCCTGCTGGATAACGGAATAAAATATGTGCCAGCCGGCGGCCGGGTAGTGGTCAATTTGGAACGGGCTGCCAAGGCGGAAGAGGTAGTGTTGGGAGTGACCGATAATGGTCCCGGTATTCCCGAGAGTGAGCAGGCGATGATCTTTGAACGGTTTTACCGGATGGATAAGGAACGGTCCCGTGAAATGGGCGGCAGCGGTCTGGGGCTGTCGATCGCCAAATGGATTACCGAGGCTCATGGCGGAACAATTACGGTAAAAAGCCGGCCAGGCCAGGGGGCTTCCTTTATTGTCACACTGCCCCGGGCTTTCTAGGGAATGAACTATCATGGATATATGCCCAAACACAAAAAAAGCAAGCCGATCGAAGTGACCGGCTTGTAAAGTGGGAGAGGAGAAAGTTTAGAAAATCTTCATGCACTACTATTATTGCGCTATTTTGGATGAATTATACATTGTACGAAAAAAATAATAAAAATTTTTCTAGTACCTTGGCCGGAGATCTGGTCAAGGTACTATGGTATAATACGTAACATAAGATGTACGGCGTAAAGGAGAACAGGTATGAAGATTGCGGCCCTGCTGCTTGACTGGTACGATAAAAATGCCCGTGATTTGCCATGGCGGCGGGACAAGGACCCCTATAAAATATGGGTATCGGAAATCATGTTGCAGCAAACCCGGGTGGAAGCGGTCAAAGACTATTACGAGCGCTGGATTGCCCGCTTTCCCACCCCCGGCGAGCTGGCACGGGCCTCGGAGCAGGAGGTGCTGACCTATTGGCAGGGGTTGGGCTATTACAGCCGGGCCAGAAATCTGTTGGCCGGTGTCCGGGAAGTTTGCGCGGATTATGGCGGCAGCATGCCGGAGGAGAAGGAACAGGTTCGGGCGTTACCGGGTGTTGGTGATTATACGGCCGGCGCGATTTTAAGCATTGCCTATAATCGCCGTGTTCCGGCGGTGGATGGCAATGTCCTGCGGATTTTCAGCCGGTTGTTTTGTTTGGAAGAGGATATTTTAAAGGCGCCGGCCAAGCGGGCCGTTTACCGCCTGGTGCAGGAGCAAATAGACCGGGACCGGCCGGGGGATTTTAATCAGGCGTTGATGGATTTGGGAGCCATGATCTGCGTGCCGCAGCGGCCCCGCTGCCCGGAATGTCCGGTCCGGGAGCTGTGTCTGGCTTATGAACGGGGCGTACAGGAGGTACTGCCCGTGCGGTCTCCTAAGAAAGCGCCGGCTAAGGTCAGGCTGGCCGCCGCGCTGCTGGAACAGGACGGCCGCTATCTGATCTGTCAGCGTCCGGCCGCCGGCTTGCTGGCCGGCATGTGGGAGTTCCCCTCGGTAGAGCTTAAGGATGCGTTACCGGAGGCGGACCAACTGCGGAACTGGCTGCAGTCGGTATTTCTTTTGGAGGTCCGGGTAATGGAGGCAGAAAAACAACTGATTCATACCTTTAGCCACCGCCAGTGGCATATGACTTTTTATCGTTGTCGCCTGCTGTCCGCTGCGCCGGAACTGCCGGATAAAGCCCGCTGGTTCAGCTTGAACGACGGGGACCGTCTTCCCTGGGCCGGTCCGCATCACAATGTAGCGGTGGCCTTACGGGGCAATAAAGAATAAAAAAGGAGTTTTCTTTGCAAGATAGCAAAGAAAACTCCTTTTTTAGCCTTAGGGAACCACTGATTTATTCACACTGCACAGCCTGGCGAATCTTCTTCCGTCTGGCTGCGTCAGCTAAACCTTGAAATAGGGACCGCTATTCCTGCGGTTTTACTTCCCTGCCAGCCGAAAAAATCTCTCGCCAGCCTGGCAGGCTTATTAAACCAGCAGTTCCCCTGGGACAGACCACTATAACCAGGAACGGGCGGCTCCGTAAAAAAAACTCCCCAGCATATCGAGACAATAAGCAAGATAGAGCAAGGCAAAATAGACTTGCAAAAAGAACATGCCGGCGGCGATAAAATCACCGGACTGTTCTAGCATTTGATCGGAAGCTTTGATAAGCAGGAACATTTCCGCGATGAAAAAAAGCGGCGCTATCGAATATAAGATGCCGGATAGTGGTGTATGTACCGTGTAGTAGACATAGCCCATCCAGCCGAGATTCATCACGGCCGACAGCAGAAGGGACATGAGCTCGCTTTCCCTGGTAACGAATTCGGCATCCTCCTCCTCGGCGAATGCTTCGCCGGCGGAAGCCGGTGAAAATATGTCAATTACGGTGTTCCAAAGAATAAAGAAAGAGAAAGCAAAAGAAAAAATACTTAACAAACCCATAAATCAGGATGGTCCTTTCTTAGCAGCAAGATGTCGAAGCAAGTATCTTGTTAATGGTATCATAAATTCGAAAATACATAAATAGCTTTCCTGATAAAACGCTGACATGATTTTTTGGTAATAAATCCGTATTATCTTAATATCCGGGCGATTTATCACGATATATATAGTAGAAGGTATTATATGAGCCAAGGAGGGCGAAAATATGATTACCAGAGTTATGGCGATACAACCTGTTCAAAGGATTGACCTGCAATATCGTGATAATGACCGCCGGCAAAATGGCATGGCGGGGAAAAGAAAATCGTCGGGCAGTTTTAAGGACGTGCTGTCCAAATCTGCGGCGCAAAAACCGTCTGCCACAAACTAAGCTCTGTATAAGTGCTTGTCTGGGCTATCTATATTTGCATACAGGTCACCTAACAAAAGCTTTGCCTTAAGGCAAAGCTTTTGTTAGGTATTTGTCATTCATAATAGTAAAGTGGTGTGGTGATGAATTTTTAACAAACTCATGGAAGTTACGAGGAAAATATCAATATGGGGCAGGACTGTGGGTTTGCTTGGCGAATGAAAATTTTAATTTGTATTCTCAGATCACGGAGTCGGCGATGGCGTGAAAAATAAATCAGCATGTGGAGATCATTGGAGCGCACATGCCGCTTTATTATTTATAGGGTTGTGTTTTTCTAGCGGAAAAAGGGGGAAATCCTATTGATGCCGATAGCTGTTCATAAGCGTGCCTATCTGGTAATCACAGTGGTACTGACTGTTGGTTTTCTTTGCTTTGCTTTAGTTCATCTGAACGATCAGCGACAGCTTGATCTAGCGAAGAAAGAGCGGGAATTATTAAAAATTGCCGCCATACTGGAAGGAAGGCTTTTGCCGGTGCTGGAAAGGCTGGACAGCCAGGGAAAATTGCCGGCCGGCTTTTCGGAGCGGGAGAAACGGGCCCGGATCAATGCGGCTTTGCAGCCGGTGCTGGATGAATTTGCCGAAGGATATCCGCTTTATTCCCTGGGACTTTATCTGGAGGACCTGCAGGTTGTGGCTGTGACGCCTTTTAACGGCAGCCTGCTGGGGAGAACGTTGTTGTTTGACCCGCTGCGGGATTTTGAACTGCAGCGCGTTAGCATGCCTTATGTAGAAAACGATTTCACCTGGGACGGGAAGGAGCAACTGCTGTTAACCTATCCGGTGACGCTAGGCCATGTACGGGGCCATGTGTGGATCAATTGCAAGGCGCGGCCTTGGGATGCCGCGGTGATGTGGCCGGCGGCCGAGCGGCTGGCGGTATTTTTTATTTGCTGGTTTTTAGCGATGATTTTGTTATGGCATTTATTTAGAAGGATGGAAACCGGTCTGCGTCAACTGGTGGAGGAGTGGCGGCAGTCCGATACATTACCGGTGCGGCTGCGGGAGTACCCTGTGCTGGTGCCGCTGTTTGAACGGCTGGTTCAATTGCAGACAGCAGTACAAGCCGAAGTGGCAACGAAAGAAAAACTGGGCCGGGAAATCAGCCGCCTGGACCGGCTGCAACTGGTATCGCAAATGGCGGCTGGCGTAGCGCATGAAATTCGCAATCCCATGACGGTAGTGATGGGGTTTGTTCAGATGATGGCGCAAAAGGCGGAGGAAAGGTCGAAGAGTAAGTTTGCCCTGATTATGGACGAACTGAAACGGGTTAACGACATTATTTCCGATTTCCTGTCGCTGGCGCGGGACAAAGAACTCGAAAAGGGGCGGTACAGCCTCAATGATATTATCCAGGGGCTGTATCCGCTTATTTATGCCGACACCATCAAGCAGGGCATTGACCTGCAGGTGGAATTGGCCGATCAGTTGCCGGCGGCCTATTTGGACAGCAAGGAAACCAAACAATTGATTTTAAACCTGACGCGCAACGCCATTGAAGCTATGGTTGGTCGGGGAAACCTGCTGATCCGGACCGACCGGGAAGGCGACAGAGTCCGGTTGTGCATTGCCGATACGGGCTGTGGAATTCCCCAGGATATTCTCGACAAGGTGTTTGATCCGTTTTTTACGACCAAAGCGGAGGGGACCGGTCTGGGTCTGGCTGTTTGCAAAAGCATCGTAGAGCGTCACGAGGGAACGATTGAGGTAGAATCCTCACCGGGCAAGGGGACGGTTTTTACAATTTATTTTCAGGTTGCTGGTAGCTAGTGCAAGATAATGGTTTAAAAAATGAGTGGAACAAGGTAAAATGTAAGTATTGGCGCACGGTTAGTGCGGTTTGATTATATCCTGACAAAAGTTTAGTGCTGACGGGTGATTTTTCCGCAGATTGAGGATACTATGGCTATGCCGCAGATGTAATCATGATTATTTGAAGAAATGTCAGAAAAAGTGGAACGGAGACATAGGATAGATGAGCAATGCGTTTTTAAAGGGGACACTGGTATTGACCATTGGCGGCGCCATTGTCAAGGTGACCGGTGCGCTAAACTGGATGATTTTGTCACGGGTGCTAAGCGCGGAAGGGATTGGAATTTATCAACTGGCGTTTCCTATTTATGTACTGGCCTTTACCGTATCGTCGGCCGGCTTCCCGGTAGCCATCTCCATCGTTACGGCGGAAAAGCTGGCTAACAATGATTTTAAAGGGGCCAAACGGGTATTTACCGTTTCGCTGTCCGTTATGGCCATTACCGGCCTGATTATGAGCCTGCTGATGTACTTTGGCGCCGGCTGGCTGATCGATACACATTTTGTACGGGACGCCCGGGCCTATCATTCGTTGATCGCCTTGGCGCCGGCCGTGTTTTTTGTGACCCTGCTTTCCAGCTTCCGGGGATATTTCCAGGGCTGGCAGTTTATGACTCCTACAGCTGTGTCGCAGATCGTGGAACAACTGGTTCGGGTGGTGACGATGATTGCCTTTGCCAGCATGCTGTTGCCGCAGGGCCTGGAATATGCGGCGGCCGGTGCCACCTTTGGTGCCGCACCTGGCGCCGTGTTCGCCCTGGGAGTGCTGCTGGCCTATTACTGGCAGCTCAAGAAAAGATACCGGGAAAAGCTGAAGGATCAGGTGGCTTATGCTGTCCAGGAGACTAAACGCAGCATTATCCGGCGGATTGTCAAGCTATCCATTCCGGTGTCACTGGCCCAGATGCTGCTGCCGGTGGTGGCTATTTTAGATTTGCTTATTGTGCCGCTGCGCCTGGAGGCGGCCGGATTTTCCGTCGAACGGGCGACCGAGTTATACGGCTATCTGACCGGCATGGCGCTGCCGTTGGTCAATATGGCCACTATTCTGACGGCATCCCTTGCGCTAAGCCTGGTGCCGGCCATTTCGGAAGCCGCCGCCCTGGGTGACCGGCAGATGTCCTATCAGAGAGTGGCAACAGCTATGCGTATTTCCAATTTAATTACCATTCCTGCCTGTATTGGGCTTAGTATTCTGGCGACGCCGGTGTCGCAGATTTTTTATGGGGCACCGGAGGCGGGGACTACCGTCGCCGTCATGGTTATCGGCATATTTTTTCTGGGTATGCAGCAGGTTTCCACCGGTATTTTGCAGGGCTTAAGCCATACCAGTATCCCGTTGGTTAATATGGTGATTTCCCTTCTGGTAAAAGTGCTGATTAACTGGATTCTGGTGGCACTTCCCTGGTGGGGGATTGTCGGTGCCGCCTGGGGAACGGTGGCCGATTATGCGGTGGCTGCCATACTGAATATTTATTTTGTGAAGCGCTATACCGGCTTTAGCATTGATCTTGTGGAAACAGGTAAAATGCTGGTTGCCGGTGTCGCCATGGGCGGCGTGATTTACACTGCTTTTGGCCTGCTGTCAGCCGGTGGCGTATTTATCGCTACCGCCGTCGCTATTGTGGCTGGCAGTCTGGTATACGGGGTTGTCTTAATCCTGACCGGCGGTCTGGTGGAACAGGATATTCGTATTTTGCCCTATATCGGTCAATGGCTGGCCGAGTTTTTGCAAAGACGGAAGTGGCTGAAAAAATAAGGCCTTGGAAGAAGGTGAAGAGGACGCGCCGCTGCGTCCTCTTCGTTTTTCCCCTTTGCTTTCGCTGCTGTTTGACGGCACCCGGCAGGTAAAGACAGCCTTCATATAGTATATATAATCATAGTTTGCGAATACTTCCAAGAAAGGCTTGAAAATACATGAGCATACGTCAACCGATACAAACCTCGGCGCCGCGGGTGCAGCGCCGAATGGCGATATTGTTTACTCTGCTGCTGCTGGCAGTTACCGGTCTGATTGGTCGAATTGCCTGGATTCAGTTTGTCGACGGTAAAAACCTGGCTTTGAAGGTGCAGCACCAACTGGTCGACAATAAGGTGCTGCAATCGCCGCGCGGTACGATTTACGACCGCAACGGACGGGAACTGGCACTGAGCTGTCTGACGAAGTCTCTTTACGCCGATCCGGGCATGCTGAAACCGGATAAGGAGTCGGTTGCTGCTGTTCTGGCGCCGGTATTAGGCATGAATGTGGGTGCCTTGCAGGAAGCGCTGGGGCGGGAGGGCCATTTCGTCTGGTTAAAGCGCATGCTGGATGCCGATGTTTCTCAGAAAGTGGCCGAACTGATTGAAAAGAATAATATTAAAGGCTTAGGCTTCATTGAGGAAAGTAAACGCTATTATCCTAACGATATGCTGGCAGCCCATGTACTCGGCTTTGTCGGAACCGACGATGTTGGGCTGGAAGGCATGGAACTGGCGCTGGACAATGTCATCAAAGGCAAGCTGTCGGAAGCGACTATTGAGACGGACAGTCATGGTACTCCCATTTTTAAGTCCATCTTTAATTTTCTGCCCCGCAAGGAAGGCAAAAGTGTTAGGCTGACCTTGGACAGCACCATTCAATTTATCGTGGAGCAAAGCCTGGATAAGGTAATGAGCGCCACCAAAGCCAACGCGGCTACGGCAATTGTCATGAACCCCCGCACCGGGGAAGTGCTGGCCATGGCCAGCCGTCCGGGGTATAACCCTAATTACTTTGGCCAGTACAGCGAAAAGGAATGGAAAAACCGGGCCATTTCAATTATTTATGAGCCAGGTTCCACTTTTAAAAGCATTGTTGCCGCCGCGGCCTTGCAGGAAGGGCTCGTAACACCGGAGGAACGGTTTGTCGATACGGGCGTTGTTGAGGTGTCCGGCCGGCGTATTCGCAACTGGAGTGGTGAAGGCTACGGCAATATTTCGTTTACCGATATAATAAAGCAATCAATCAACACCGGCTTTGTTCAGGTCGGAATGCGGGTTGGCGCCGTTAAGCTCAATGATTATGTACGGAATTTCGGGTTTGGCAAAACAACCGGCATTGAGCTGGAAGGGGAGGAAAGCGGTATTTTGTTTGATCCTCATGAGATGAGGGATTCCGATCTGGCGACTATGTCAATCGGGCAGAGTATTGCCGTAACGCCGCTGCAACTTATTACCGCCGTATCGGCCATTGCCAATGACGGTGTATTGCTAAAGCCGCATATTGTAAAAGAAATGCTGAATGCTGACGGCAGTGTATTCAGCGCAACCCCGACCGATGTCGTCCGGCAGGTAATTCGATCCGATACAGCTCATACGCTGGCGGGCCTGATGGAAAAGGTCGTGTCTGAAGGCGGCGGGAAAAATGCGTTCGTTCCCGGCTATCGCTTTGCCGGCAAAACGGGTACGGCGGAAAAATTGAATGAAAAGAGCGGCGGCTATGAAGACGGCCATTACATTGCCTCTTTCATAGGCTTTGGTCCGGTGGACGATCCGCAAATCAGCGTCCTGATTGTCATTGACGATCCTGACGGCATGTATTATGGCGGCGAAATTGCAGCTCCGGTGTTTAGCGAGATCGCTTCCCAGATTATGCGGTATTTGAATATTCCTCCTTCGACCAATGCACTGCCGACGACCGGTACTGCCGCACCGGCCCAAACACCGCCGCCGGCAGCGCCGGCTGTGGCGGCGTCAGCGTCAGGGACGGTGACGATGCCTAACTTGTCCGGCAAAACGGTGCGGGAAGCGGCGGAAATCCTGGACAGGCTTGGGTTGGCCATGCTGCCGGTGGGAAGCGGGGTGGCGGTAAGCCAAAGCATTGCGCCGCAGACGTCGGTCAACGCCGGTAGTGAAATAACCGTAACATTTGGGGCAAGGTGATGGCGATGGACAGACAGGAACTGGCGGAACTGCTGGCAAGTATGGCGCTGCTGCTCGAACTTGCCGGAGAAAATACTTTTAAAATACGGGCCTATCAGGGTGCCTCCCGGACAATTGGCAAGTTAACGGAGGATTTGGATGAATTGTACCGGAGCGGCAAGCTGGAAACAATCAAAGGGATTGGCCGGGCTATTGCCCGGCATATTGCGGAATATGCCGAAACCGGCACGATTGAAGAATATCGGCAGCTTAAATCGACAGTGGCGCCGTCCTTGCTGGAATTGGTCAAAATTCCGGGACTGGGACCGAAAAAGGCAATGGCCGTTCACGCGGCTCTCGGCGTCAACTCCATCGGCGAGCTGGAATATGCCTGCCGGGAAAACCGGCTGATCGCCCTGAACGGATTTGGCGAGAAAACACAGCAGGCCGTACTGCGGGGGATTGAATATATGAAAAAATTCCAGGGAAGTTTATTGCTGGCTGAGGCGTGGCCTTTGGCAGAACGCGTAGCCGCTTATTTGCTGGAGCAGGACGGCCTGACGGCCGCTCAGGTAGCCGGGGAGGTCCGGCGGCGTTGCCCAACCGTACGGGAAATCGTCGTTGTAGTACAGGCCGATGCGGCCGGATTAGCCGCGCTGGAGGGAATTTTGACCGCCATGCCCGGTGTAGAACAGGTAACAAGCCCGGAAACAGGCTGTTTTGCAGCTACTTTATCGGTTGGAATTTCACTGCTTATCCGGGTAGCGGCGGTGGCGGAGTTTCCGACGGCTTTATGCCTTTTTACCGGCAATGAGCGGCATGTGGCGGAACTTATCCGCCTGGCTGGTGAACAGGGGTGGACCTTGGCCGGTGGCCGGCTGGTGACTGCTGACGGGAAGGCGGTGCCGGTGGCGGCTGAGGCGGATGTATACCGAAAGCTGGGGCTGGATTATCCGGAGCCGGAGCTGAGAGAAGGCCAGGATGAAATTGCGCTGGCTGCGCGGCAGCGCTTGCCGGTGTTAGTACAGCCTGGCGATCTGCGTGGCGCCTTTCATATGCATACCACCTATTCGGACGGTACGGCCAGCTTGGCCGCTATGGGCGAGGCTGCGGCGACACGCGGCTGGTCTTATATAGGAATAACCGACCATAGCCGGACGGCCGTGTATGCCGGTGGCCTTTCGCTGGGGCAGATACAGGCACAGCGGCAGGAAATCGAGCGGCTTAATGCCAACCGGCCGGACTGCCTGATTCTGGCGGGAATTGAAAGCGATATTTTGCCGGACGGTTCGCTGGATTATCCGGACGATATACTGGCTCAGTTTGATTTTGTTATTGCTTCGGTGCATTCGGCGTTTCGTCAAAGCGCGGCGGAGAAAACCAAGCGGTTGAAAAAGGCTATGCAAAATCGCTATGTCACCATGCTGGGGCATCCTACCGGACGCATCCTGCTGGCCCGCGAGGAGTATCCCTTGGATATGCCGGAGATCATTCAGACAGCGGCGGATACAGGGACTATCATTGAAATTAATGCCAGCCCCTACCGGTTGGATTTAGACTGGACCTGGTGCCGGGTGGCCAGGGAAAAAGGAGTTCTTTTGTCGGTAAATCCCGATGCCCATGGTGTGGCCGAGCTGGATTCTGTTGTTTACGGTGTGGCGGTTGCCCGTAAGGGAGGGCTAACGGCGGCCAATCTCTTAAATACCAGAGAACGGCCGGAAATGCTTACGCTGCTAAAGCGCAAAAGATAAGGGCCCGGCTTACCGGTGACCTTGTTTTTTTGATCATATAAATAGCCGGCAAAATAGTAAGCCGGCCGGAAAATCATAACAAGGCGGTTATTAGCCGCCTTGTTTGTATGGGGAGAGGATTAAGACTTGTTGTTCGCGTCGTACTGAGCAGTCAGCGTACCGCTGGTGCTGCCAGTGCTGCCACCGCCCATGCCGGATTCATATTGTTCGATCATCTTGCGGACCATATGTCCGCCTACACGACCGCAGTCGGCAGAGGTCATGGTCGACCAGCCCTGCGAGCGGACGCGGTCGGCGATGCCCAGTTCAGAAGCTATTTCCAGCTTCATGCGATCTAAAGCGTTTTCCGCAGCGGCGTTTACAGGTTTGTTGCTTCTTGACATTGATAATCACCTCCTTGATTTCGTAGTAAGGTTATTATCAACCAAAATGAGCAGCCTTATGCCGCAAGTCGGGCGTTAAATAGTGCCAGTACTGGTAATAACTCCGGCTGTTTTTGTTATATTACCGGGCCGGATTAAGTCTGATTCGTGGTACTTGCCGAACTTTTTCGCCCTTTTGGCCGTCGAAAAACAAAGGGGTATTGGACAAAATTTGCTATTGAACAGTGCCAAGGCACAAGTTATAATGAGGTATATTATGGAAGTAAAGGCAGCAGATTCTATATTAGAGAAAAAAATCAATTGCTGTCTGCCATTCCCGGCAGGGGAATTGGAGAAAAAGCGTACTCGGAGAAGCGCGGGTGACGTCAAACTGTCTTAGGGGGAGATACCGGAGGGTAGGACAGAAGCAAAGCAGGGGGAAAGGAAGAAATGAATGTTTGACCTGACAAAACAGCAGCAATTAATCGAGAAGGAGCGTTCCAGGCTGCATGAGCTGGTAATTGCCAAGCGGGGCAATTTGGCAGACCCGGAAGTAAATGAATTAAGCGCCCATTTGGATAGGTTGATTGTAGCGTACGAACGGAGTAAAATGGAAAAGAACAAAAGGCGGCAGTTTCAGCTATGACGAACTGAGGTTGCGCCGGAGGAGGGATTCGTATGCTGACTCGGCCGGTATGGGCTGAAATCAATATGGCGGCTATTGAGCACAATATCAGAAATATAAAGGCATTATTACAGCCTAAGACTAAATTTTGTGCCGTGGTAAAAGCCGATGGCTATGGCCACGGCGCGGTGGAAGTGGCCAGGCTGGCCCTGAAGGAAGGGGCCGATTATCTAGCGGTAGCACTTTTGAGTGAGGCTATTGAATTGCGTCAGGCCGGCGTGACGGCGCCGCTCTTAATTTTGGGTTATACGCCGCCGGAGCAGGCGCAGTTGCTCGTCGCTTATCAGATTACCCAGACAGTCTATAGTGAGGATATGGTCAGGGCTTTGTCGCGGGCAGCCACACACAGCGGCAAGCTGGCCAAGGTCCATATAAAAATAGATACAGGTATGGGGCGCATCGGCATCCGGCCGGAGGAAGCGGTGGTTTTTGCCCGGTTTGTCAGGGACTGTCCGGGACTCGAGCTGGAAGGGGTATTTTCACATTTAGCGGCAGCCGACAGCCAGGATAAGAGCTATGCTTACCGCCAGTATGCACTGTTTACGGCGGCGCTCCGGATGATTGAGGAGGCCGGCATTGCGGTGCCGCTCCGGCATATAGCCAATAGTGCCGCTATTTTAGACCTGCCGGACATGCAACTGGATATGGTCCGGCCCGGCATTATTTTGTACGGCCTGTTGCCTTCGGCGGAAGTACAGCCTTCTTTTTTGCTTGAACCGGCGATGAAGCTGAAGGCGCGAATCAGTCATATCAAGGAAGTACCGGCCGGTACGGCTATCAGCTATGGCTGTACCTTTGTGACGGACAAGCCCAGTGTGATTGCCACTTTGCCTGTAGGCTATGCCGACGGTTGGAGCCGTCTGATGGCCGGTAAGGCCAGCTTGTTGGTAAGGGGCCGGCGGGCCCCATTGGTCGGCCGTGTATGTATGGACCAGTGCATGATTGATGTTACCCATATTCCGGAAGCCGGCGGCGGCGATGAGGTGCTGCTGTTTGGCGGGGCGGAACTGCCGGCCGACGAAGTGGCCCGCCATATGGGGACGATTAATTATGAAGTGGTTTGTATGGTCAGCAAACGAGTCCCTAGAATCTACATTCGGGCCTAGTGTCTCATCCGGCAGAAATCTGCAGCAGGCCACCGGCCTTTTTGCCGTCAGTCTTCGTTGTCGTCGACTTGCATATAACCGATATGCGCGTCTCCTCCGTCTTGCCTGACGGCAAAAATTCTCGGTGCCATCTACATCTTTCCGCCGGATGAGACACTAAATGGAAACATAAGTTTCCAAAGGAAACGAATCATACCTGATATGGAATTAAAAGTAACCAAAATAGTGAAACTCATCAAGCTTTTGGCTGGTGAGTTTCTTTTTTGTCCATGAAATAGATGCTATTAGTAAGGGTGATAAAAAATATTTTATTTTTTTATTGTTTTTATAAAGTTGGCATGGATCATGCATAATATAAGAACGTTCCATTACTTTGTACATTCAGTTGGGGGAGATAGCAATGATTATTGGTGTGGTAAAAGAAATCAAAAATAATGAAAATCGAGTCGGTCTGACGCCGGCGGGAACTGAGGCGCTCTGTAAGGCGGGGCATGTTGTACTTGTGGAAAAATCGGCCGGTGTAGGCAGTGGTTTTTCCGACGAAAGTTACCAAAAAGCCGGTGGCACCATTCTGGCCGACAAAAAGGAACTGTTTGATAAAGCGGAAATGATCATTAAAGTAAAAGAGCCGCAACCGTCGGAATACGACTTGTTCCATGCGGGCCAAATTCTCTTTACCTACCTGCATTTGGCGCCAGAACCGGAATTGACCAAAGCGTTGCTGGATAAAAAGGTAGTGGGGATCGCTTATGAAACGATTGTAGGCCACAATAATTCCTTACCCCTCTTGTCTCCCATGAGTGAGATTGCCGGCCGTATGGCCGTGCAAATCGGCGCTCAGTTTCTCGAAAAGCCGAACTCCGGCAAGGGTGTCCTGCTAGGCGGTGTTCCCGGTGTAGAATCAGCTCAAGTGGTCATTATCGGCGGTGGTATCGTCGGCACTAATGCCGCTAAGATTGCGGCAGGTATGGGAGCCCGCGTAACCGTAATAGACCGTTCGGTGGAGCGGCTGGGTTATTTGGACGACATTTTTGGCGGACGGATTGTTACGGTCATGTCCAACAGTTATAATATCGCCCACTGGGTGCAAAAAGCCGATCTCTTGATCGGTGCCGTATTGCTGCCTGGGGCGAAGACACCGAAACTGGTGACGGAGGCCATGGTAAAATCGATGGAACCGGGTTCGGTTATTGTCGATGTGGCTATTGACCAAGGTGGCTCGGTGGAAACGATTGACCGCGTTACGACGCATAGTGAACCGACCTATACAAAATATGGCGTAGTCCATTATTCGGTGGCCAACATGCCGGGAGCGGTTGCCCGTACCTCGACGCTGGCATTGACCAATTCCACCTTGAATTACGCTTTGCAGATCGCCAACAAAGGCTATGTTCAGGCTGTCAAGGATGATGCCGGGCTGGCTAAGGGCGTTAACGTGATTGACGGCAAGTTGACCTATCAGGCTGTGGCTGAGGCACTGCAACTGCCTTACACACCGCTAAATGACGTATTGAAATAATTGTAAATACCGGAAGAACTCTCCCCATTGCCAGTGGGGCAGACCGCTTGTAGCGCGGGCTGCCTGCCGGTGGTGGGGAGTTTTTTTTCATTGTTCGACAGAAAATTTATTTTTTTTCATTGTGTCGAATATTTTGTAGTCATTGCGAGGATTTTATAATATACCGGAGAAATACGTAGTACATAACTTTGCCGTGCCATATATTTTGGAGTAGCATAGATGACGAATTAGCGAGGCATACCGGCGGCTCGCCTTTTCAGCCTGCAGGCATCTGACCGGAGTAGGTCTTGTGTGGAGGGTGTCGTGTTTTCTAATCAATACAGGGTAAAAACGGAAGAATTGAAACCGGGGATGATTGTGGCGCAGACAGTTGTCTCCGAGACCGGGCAGGTTTTACTGGAACAGGGCACATTACTGACGGAGGGCTTTATCCAAAACCTCATTAAATGGCAGGTGCCTTATGCGGTAGTGGTCATGCCCTATAAAATCCGTTCTGTTCAGCGTCGCTTTTTTTCTTTTTACGAAGATACACTAAGCATGATTACACAGACCTTTGAACGGGTGCGGACCTTTAATGAGGTGCCTGTTGCCGAGTGCCGGGAACTGGTGGACAGCTATATTGAATTGCTTGTCAATGTGGTTGGTGTGGTTGACCGGCTGTATCGGGTAAAAGCCCATAACGAGTATACCTTTCAGCATTCACTGAATGTGGCCATCTTGTCGGGCGTCTTGGGAAAGTGGCTGGGATTTAAGGGACAGGAGCTGAAAGATATCATTCTGGCCGGACTACTCCATGATGTGGGTAAATTGCTGATTTCCCAGGATATACTGGATAAGCCGGGCCGACTTACTGATGAGGAGATGCGGATTATCAAAACCCATCCGGCCCATGGCTATGATCTTTTGTCCAGATGTCCGGAGCTTCGCGAGGAGGTGCGGCTGGCCGCTCTGCAGCACCATGAACGGGAGGATGGCAGCGGCTATCCGGTGGCTTTGGCGGGTAAGGAAATTCACATATATGCTAAGATTGTGGCTCTGGCCGATATTTATGATGCCATGAGCTCGCAGCGGGTATACCGGCAAAGATTGCGTCCGTTTACAGTAGTGGACAATATCCTGCAGGATATGCAGGGCAAGCTGGACCCCCGCATCTGTATTACCTTCCTGTCCAACTTGCGCCGGTTTCTCTTGGGCAGTTCGGTGTTGCTGAGTGATGGAAACAGGGCTAAAATTGTCTGGCTTAATGATCTGCTGCGCATCAGGCCGGTAGTAAGGCTGGACTGCGGCAGTGTGGTGGATTTGGCAGAAGAGAAACAACTGGAGGTTGTGGCGCTGTTGGATGACAGTCCGGAAGTGTAGCGGAAATACTGTCGATTGATGACAACATATTTGGCAGAAGCATTGAAAAGTAAGGACATAATGCGTAGGTTAGGTCAAGACTGTTTGCTGCTATAACTGCCAGGTTGCTGTTGAGGTCGTTGGATGGATAGCAGACCAGCTGTCCATTTTTATTTGAATAGATGAGGAACAGGGGAGATTTGAGAGCTATGAAAGTAAAAAATATGCAAAACCGATTATTGATCATGCTATTGCCATTGGTATTGGTGGGACTGAGCATCCTGGCCGGGGTCAGTTATTATCTGTCCGCCGGCGCCTTGCGCGACAGTGTCGATCAAACCGCCAAGGCGGTGGGCACCGATTACGCCAATCAGATTCAGGGTGATGTCCGGCTGATGATGGCGCAATTGGCCGATCTGGCCAGTGTGCAGCGTATCCGGTCAGGAACTGACAAGGGGCAGATCGTGGCGGCCATGGCTGAGGCTAAAGACCGGCTGGGAGCTTTTGATGCCGTGGTATTCATTTTTCCGGACGGCACGGGGCTTAACAGCGAAGGCAATACGGCCAATTATGGCGAGCGGGATTATTTCAAAAAGGTAAAAGCCAGCAGGGACGCGGCGGTATCGGACCCGCTGGTCTCCAAGACGACCGGCAAGCTGTCGGTGGTACTGGCCGTACCGGTGATCTATAATAATCAGCTTACCGGTGTGCTGGTGGGGACGGTTTCGGTGGAAAGGCTGACTGCCAAGATTAAGGACCTGACTTTTCTGGACTCGGGCTACGGTCAGATTAGTGACGATTCAGGGCTTATCATTGCCCATCCGAAACGGCCCGATCTGGCGGGTAAGCTTAGCCTCCGGGATAAAAAGATTAATTCCGAGTTAAAGCTGCAGCAGGATGAGCTGGACGACCGGCTGATTCAACTGTTTAAAGCAGCCGCCGACGAAGGAAAACAGGCTCGCGGGGTATATTCCTTTGTGGATGGCGTGACCAGGATAGCGGTGACCACACCGGTTGATTTGCCGGGCGAGCAGCGCTGGGTGGTAACGGTAGCAGCGCCGGAGGTGGAAGCTACCCGGCAATCGTCAGCGCTGGCGAAAGCCATGCTGATCATCTCGATTATCTCGCTGCTGGTGGTTGGCTCTTTCATTGTGCTCATCGCCAGACAGTTGGCCGGACCGATTGCGATTATCCGTGATGAATGTCTCTTGCTGGCGCAGGGTGATTTGCGTGACCGGAAGGCTAGGGTTAGAACCGAGGATGAAATCGGCCAGTTGGCGCAAGGGTTCCGGCAGATGCGGGACAATCTACGGGCGCTGGTGATGAAAATTCACTCCCAGTCGGATCAACTGGCCGCTTCCAGCGAGCAACTGACGGCCGGTGCCGGACAGTCGGCACTGGCGGTTAACCAGGTGGCCGATTCGATTACCACGGTGGCGGCCGGTTCGAGCGAACAAATGACAGCGGTCAGAGAAACCGTCCAGGTGGTCGAGCAGATGTCAGACCATATTCAAAGGCTGGCGGAAGATACCGTTACCGTTGCCGCCCAGTCGGCCCAGGCTGCCAGCCAGGCCAATGACGGCGACGCGGCGGTCAGCCGGGCTATTGAACAGATGAATCAAATTGAAGAGACTGTTACCGGTTCGGCCCGGCTGGTAACCGAACTGGGTGAACGGTCAAAGGAAATCGGGCAAATTGTGGCCACCATTTCCGGTATTGCCGGCCAGACTAATTTGCTGGCGCTCAATGCCGCTATTGAGGCGGCACGGGCTGGTGAGCAGGGCCGGGGCTTTGCCGTCGTGGCGGAAGAGGTGCGCAAACTGGCCGAGCAGTCGCAACTGGCGACCGAACAGATTGCCGCTTTGATCAATAGCATTCAGACGGAAACGGATGAGGCTGTAACGGCGATGAATAACGGCACGAAAGAGGTCAAGCTGGGAGCAGAGGTTGTCGATGCCGCCGGCCAGGCTTTCCGGGAGATTGTTACGCTGATCAATCAGGTTTCCGGTCAGGTGGAGGGGTTCTCGGTAGCTATTGGGCAGTTGACTCAGGGCAGCCAGCAAATCGTGGAGTCGGTCAATCAGATCGAGAATCTGAGCCGGAAGACGGCCGGCGAGGCCCAGACTGTATCGGCTGCCAGCGAGGAGCAGTCGGCTTCAATGGAGGAAATCGCTTCCTCCAGTCAGAGCCTGGCTAATCTGGCCACGGAGCTTAGAGATTCGGTCAGCAAGTTCCAGGTATAGAGCCGGGGGCGCCGCTACAGTCTTAAAACAGTAGATACTGGCGAGGTTAGTTTACAGCCCAGAGCGGCGGGAGGCATACCAGGAATGCTGACTGACGGCATTGAAGGAGTGGGGAAGATAGACCGCCAGCATTCACTGGTTTAAGGGCTGATAGGGTAACTAAGATTGGACAATAGGAAAAATACCGGTACTGTAGTGTGCCGGTATTTTTTTAGTAGGATTATTGAGGATTATGTCGAATAGATAAAAAGATTATACAGCCTAATACTTTATCAGTCTTAAAACGGTGGATTAAGACTGATAAAGTACTAGTGCGGGGCGGTCTTCGCTACAGGACGGATAACCGGATACGAAGCAGACTATAAGAAAATTTGGGGGTCGTGTACATGGACGAGAAAGACTGGGAGAGCTTTAAGCAAAAGCTGAACAACAAGTCGGGTATTAACCTGAACGATTATAAACCGGCTCAAATGCAGCGGCGGATTAGCAATTTAATGACCCGCCACGGCGTACATACCTATATGGACTTTTTTGCTCTCATTGAGCGTAATCCAGTGCTATATAAGGATTTTATCGACTACCTGACCATCAACGTTACCGAGTTTTTCCGGACGCCGGAAAAGTTCAGCGAGCTGGAGAGTAAGGTTCTGCCCGAGCTATTGGCGAAAAGTCCGAAGCTGAATATCTGGAGTGCCGGCTGCTCTATTGGGGCTGAGCCTTATTCGCTGGCGATGATTCTGGCCGACATGACGCCCAATACCAGACACCGGATTCTGGCAAGCGATCTGGATGTGGAAATTCTGGCCAAAGCACAGAAAGGCATCTATACCAGCAATGAATTTAAGAATATTTCCCAAAGCCGGGCCAGCAAGCATTTCAAGCAGGAAAATGGTCAGTATGTGATCAGCAATGACATCAAATCCCGTGTGGAATTTAAGCGGCATAACCTGCTCTTGGATAAGTTCGATTCCGGTTTTGATCTGATACTCTGCCGCAATGTGGTTATTTATTTCACGGAAGAGGCCAAGGATGCCCTGTACCGGCGGTTTTTGGCAGCCCTTAAACCGGGCGGCGTGCTGTTCGTCGGCGGTACCGAGGCTATTTTGAATTTCCGGGAGATTGGCTTCCAGCAATACCTGCCGTTCTTCTATCGTAAGCCTTTTTAGACACCTTGATAAGCTTGTAGGGATTATTTCGTCCCCAAGGCGGCGGAAAGGCCGCACATATCGGACCTATGCGATGAGCGGAAAAAGGCTGTAAGCTTATCTATGTAGTTAGATGACGCAAGATGCCGGTCTAGAGGGCACCCCAGTCGGATAGCAGGCGGAACATAGCCGTCAACTGGTTGAGCAGCACTCGCGGCAGCGTGCGTTCCTCAATCGCCTGAGCGGCGACGATATCCACCGTTTTTACCGGCTGATCGTTGACGTAAAAAATAATTTCCCCGATTTTTTGCCCCTGGTATACAGGGGCTTTTAGTTTATCCGGCAGGTCGGTTTTCACAGTTACGTGAGGCAAATCCTCGGTCGCCACGGTTAGAGCGGCATAAGTTGTCGCTAAGGCATCCACCTCACCGGCAAAGCCGTCCTCAACGGGAAGTACGGCGACGATTTCATTCTCCTGGGCAAATTCATAGAGATCAAAGGCGTTGAAGCCGTATTTGAGCAACTGCATGGAATCGTACCAGCGGTTATGATCATGGAGCACTACGGCGATAAGCTTCTGATTGCCCCTGGTGGCACTGGATACCAGGCAGGGGCCGGCTTCACCGGTCGTGCCGGTCTTGACTCCGTCGGCATCGTCCAGCATCCATAGCAGTTTGTTGGTGTTGCGTAAGTTTACGTCATGGCCCTGGCCCCGTTTGTCCAGCCATTCGATGGTAGTTTCTTTCGTATTGACAATGTCAGCAAAGATAGGATTATTTAGAGCATAGCGGGACATCCAGGCCAGATCGAAGGCCGTGGAATAGTGACCGGCGGCGCTTAGACCGTTGGGGTTGCAGAAATGACTGTGCAGCGCGCCTAAGGCCGCCGCCTTTTGATTCATCAAATCGACAAAAGCCTCGCTGGAACCGGCCAGATATTCGGCAATGGCGACAGCAGCGTCGTTGCCGGAACGGAGCAATAGGCCTGTCACCAGTTCACGAAGGGAGATGAGCTGACCGGGATACAGGTGCATGGAGGAGCCTGGCGTGGACGAGGCTTTGACGCTGACTTTGGTCATTTCATCCAGCCGGCCGCTTTCGATGGCCAGGATCGCGGTCAGAATTTTGGTGGTGCTGGCCGGGGCGCCCCGTTTGTTCATATTTTTGTTATAGAGAACCTGCCCTGTTTTGGCATCCATTAAGATAGCGGCGTTGGCCTTGATGTCCGGCACCGCCGCTGCTGCTGCCCCGGCTGCTGGATAGAGGAGCAGGACCAAGGCGAGCAGGCAGGAGCAAAGACAGTTTGTAACAGCCATGATAACCCTCCCGGCAATAGTAGTCACTAGTACTTTGGCAGCTCCAAGCCGGTGAATACTGACGGTCTATTTGCCGCAACCCTTCGTTGTAGTCAGTCTGCATACTTCCGGTATGCTTTTACGTCTGGTGTTGTGAAAAATAGCCTCGCCATGATCCTGCCGTTTGAGGACCGACAAGGTACTCGCCTCTTTCTTTATCCATATATATTTAGCAGGTGGCAGGTTCATGCCGGATGTTGTAGAGAAAGAAGGCATTTGGCCGGATTATTCGTAAGGGTACGGTTTTAGCTGTTGCCAGTGGTTTTGGATCAATTGTTCATAGCGCATCATAGCTGCTGTCCGTTCGTTGCGCAGAGCCTGAATGGAGCTTAAGAGCTGCTGATTAAAGTGGTATATCTTGTGCTTGGGAATTACGACCGGTTTGGCGTATTCCTGCAGCTTGGTGGCTACCTTGGCATTGCTTCGCCCGCATTTTAGGAAAACAGCCGGCTCCAGCAAGTCCGAGCCATCATAGCGGTTAATCAGGCAATTGGGCTCCAGGCGGTCAAGGATATTTTTGGTTTCTCCCTCATAGATCAGAGCCTGTTGACAACCAGGGCAGGTATTGGTCGCAGGGGAAAGCCAGGTATTACAATTAAGACAGATAAAGCCGGTCATGACGGCACCTCCGTAGCTTTTCGCGGCGACCGGCCAGACGCCTGGCCGCCGTAGATATTGTCAGTAGTAAACTGCCCGGAAAGGAAGAAAAATATTTACTCCCCACGGCGCTGGGAATAAAACCTAGGTGATGCTTGCAGGATTTAGGCTACCGCTTCACTAATTATTATGTAGTAGTAGGCCATTTCTGTCATATTGAGGTGTAGTGTGTGAAACAGTTGAATGAAATACCGATATTTTCCGATTTGGCGGAAGAACAATTGAGGCAGATTGAGACTTGTACCACCGATCGGCTGTATCGTAAAGGCATGATTATTTTTATGGAAGGCCAGCCTGGCGAAGGGTTCCATTATATACAGCAGGGAAGAGTTAAAATCGTTAAAATATCCGATGACGGGCGGGAACACATTATTCATCTGCTAGATGAAGGCGATATTTTTGCCGGTGTGGTCCTGTTTAACACCGCGCCTTATCCGGCGACTGCCGTGGCGTTGGAGGATTGCCGGATCGGCGTGATAAAAAACAGCGATTTGGAACAGCTGGCACTGCATAACAACGCGCTGGCCATGCATCTGATCAAGGCGATCAATCAGCGGCTGCTTTATGCCCAGCAGAAAATCGCCAATCTGGCGCTGCATGATGTTACAGCCCGGACGGCGGAAGTGCTGCTGCGGCTGGGTAAAGAAAAAGGGCGGCGCAATGCCAACGGCCAGATTATCATTGAAATGACGCTGTCGCGGCAGGATTTGGCCAGTTTGGTGGGGACGACGCGAGAGACAGTCACCCGTACGCTAAGTTCGCTGAAAAAGAGTAAGGTCATTGATTTTGACAGCGGCAGCATGGTCATTCTGGACGAAGCGGCCCTGACGGAATATTTGCCTTAGAATGAAAAAGGCTGACGTTTTTGCCTGGTGAAAGCATAACGTCAGCCTTTTTTATTCGATAATAGTTTTTAAACTGTCGCCCTGTTTTATGGGAGAGGTATACTCGGTGGGCTGGTCATTTAGGAGCAGGGTGACTTTGGCTGTTGGCGGCAGGGAACGGGGATTGAATCGGGCCGCCAGCAGCGCGTCGCTGATGATCGGGGCGGGCCTTTCCAATGAGGTCAGTTCCAGCACGCTGCCCGAGGGGACCGGGGTGTTCGGCGTGCAGGGCTTACCGTTTAAGGTGATGGTGTGCTGCACAGTGGGGATGGAGCAGGGTTTGCCGTTAAAGTTGATAACAATCTGCCGTTCCGTTGCCGGGGCGATGCCGAGAATGTCGCTGGCTGTTGGCGCAGCAGGCGGCGTGAGGGTAATGGCATCGCCAGGCTTGACTTTAGTCGACAGGCGGGCGGCTAATTCCTGGCCGCTACGGTGAATAACCGGCTGGGGGCGGACCTGGTAGCGCCGTTCTGTACCGTTGATTTGATAAATATACTCTATAGAGGAACCGGTGTGGCCGGTTGCTGCCAATACTTCGGCCAATGTGACCGGCAGTTGACAAATAACGGAGGCACGGTCGGTCAACTGGGTGTCGGCGGCGGCCGGTTGTCCGTTGACGGTAATGACCGGTTCAATGAGGCATTGGCTGTCGTTAAGGGTAATGGTATAAGGGGCGGGGATATCCATCACCTCGCTAAGGGCCGGCGACGGTGTGGTTCCGTCGATGCCGGGCGTGACGCGGAGAATATCGTTTTCGGCGACAGCATCGTCGTAGGAGGCCGGCTGGCCGTTGAGCAGAATAGAGCCTGGTGTACAGCGGGTGCCTGGTATAAATTTGGTCTGTCCGTTCACGCTAATGGTGATACCGAGGCCTGGCCGACCATGGAGACTGCGGATGTCAATGCCTGCTGCCAGCAGAGCGTCGGCGACTGTTAAATTGCCGAGGTTGAATAAATGGAGCGGAGTATCGTTTAAGGTAACGTTGACAAAGTTGAGTGTCCGGCTGCCTGACAGCTTTAAAATGCCCAGGGGAGTGACGGCGTCCGGTGTTTGGAGCGGCGCCGGAATGTTGACCAGGCCGTCGATGGTTTCCGGACGGCGGATGGCTACGCGCCCTGCTGGTACGTCCAAGGCCTGAGCCAGCGCTTCGGGCAGCATGGGTGTCAGTGAACCGCCGCCGACGAGCAATACTGCCTGTGGTGCCGTTGTATTGAGTTCGAGAATTTGTGTGGCAATCGCCTGGGCCAATTGGCCTACGGTGGGAGCGATGGCGTCGAGGATCTCCTGTACGCTTACTTTGTGTGTACAGCCGAGCACATCGACAAAAGACACTTTTTTTGTTTTACCGCTTAACTGGCGCTTTAATTTTTCCGCCACGTTGAAATCCAGCAAGTAGGATTGGGAAATGGCCTCGGTAATTTCATCGCCGGCACAGGGAACCATGCCGAAGCCGATGACCGAACCTTCCCGGGTAATGGCAACGTCGGAGGTGCCTGCCCCGACATCGACCAGCGTCAGGTTCAGGTGGCGCATGGTGGGCGGGATCAACACGCTGATGGCGGCAATCGGTTCGAGTGTAAGAGTTGCCATTTCCAGACCGACCGTCTGAATAGCCGATTGCAGGGAGTCAATAACCTGGCGCGGCAGGAAGGTTGCGATAATTTCAATGGTGGCGATTTTCCCGCGCTGCCCGATCAGACTTTTCAGCACCGATTGATCCAGTGAAAAAGTTACGACACTGTAGCCTACACAATAATACAGGGTAGGATCGGCTACGGCATTGGAGGTGGCCAGTTGGTGCTGGGCCGCCTGAATGGCGGCAAGCTCCAGGGCGTGTTCGTCCTCGGCGGTCAGAAGCCGGCCATGGGTTTCCAACTGGGCTGTCGAACGGATGGTGCATAAAGCCCGGCCGGCGGCGGCCACCGATACTTTTTTCAGCGGGCCGCAGTTTTGCTCCAACCGTTTTTTAACGCTGTCCAGGATGCTGGCGACTTCCATGACGTCGTGAATTTGTCCGTCCAGCATGGCCCGTGTGTGATGCTCCTGGCGGTCGGAGGCCAGCAGCCGGATGGCTGTACCGGTTTGCTCGCCGACCAGGCCGATAACGCTGCGCGTGCCGATATCCAGAGCGAAAAACATTTGTTTTTGCATCAGTACACCTCGAATGGAGAGTATCTTAAAATATTTACTATTTCGAGTTTAATAGACAATTTCCTCTTTGTTGTATGGGAAATTAAGCAGCCGTTGATTTATTTCCGGACATGTTTCTTATTGTCAGACTTCGTTTGGGACGGTATGGAAAAAGCAAGTGAAATATCCCGGGGAACCGTAAAAACAGTTGGGCTAGTTTCGGGGTTTTGCTGACGTAGCCAGGCAGAAGGGATTCGTCTGGATGCACAGTGCGAATAAATCAGTGGTTCTCAGCTAAATATGGTAAAATAAGAAAAACAGGAGGAGCGTTGGGGAGGTTAGTGTCATGGCAGGTATTCATTTTGTGGTGGACAGTACGAGCCGGGTACCGGCAGCTATGCTGGCGGCTCATGACAATATTCATGTGGTATCTTTAAAAATTATTTATGGCCGGGAAGAGTATCCGGAAACGGCGCTGGACGCCGCTGCCGTATTCCGTCTGTCCGGGGAGCATCATCAACATCCCCGGACATCCCAGCCGTCACCCGGCGATTTTATGGCCGTCCTTGAACCGTTGGCGGCGGCCGGTCAGTCGGTCATTGTTCTGACGCTGGCCGGTGGCTTGAGCGGTACCTTCCAGGGAGCGCAGGCGGTGACGCGGCAGTTGGCGGGAGCCAATATCTATGTGGTGGATTCCCAGTCGGTGGCCGGCGGTATGGTTAGCCTGCTCCAGGCCGGTCTGACGTTGGCTGAAAATAATTTGGAGGCCGGGGCGATTGCCGTCCGGCTGCGGCAAATGGCGGAAAAGAGCCAGGCCATTTTCATGGCCGGAACGCTGCAATATTTGCACAAGGGTGGCCGGATCGGCGGTGCCGCGGCGTTGGTGGGCAGCATCCTGCAGATCAAGCCGCTGCTGTATTTGGGTCGGGACGGCCGGGTCGGCGTGCTGGATAAGGTGCGGACCCAGGGGCGGGCGTTGGCCCGTCTGGCCGATGAGTTAAACCGCTACAGCGGTCTGGAGTTCATTTCGGTGGCCCACATCGGCATGGAAGAGGAGGCGCAAGCCATGAAAGCGTTGCTGGGTGAACGCTTTCCCGGCGCAGCCGTGACTTTGGAGGAGTTGGGGCCGGTGCTGGCGACCCATCTGGGACCCAAGGTATTGGGGATTATCTATCGGGAACAATAAGGGCTGCAATGATTTATTGCAGTCAGGGAGGGATTTGCATGCCGCAGGCGGTAGAACTTATTTCCGGCAGTGATTTCCGGCGCATGATTGCCGGAGCGTACCGGACCTTTATGCGGGAGCATGAATATATCAATAATCTGAATGTATTTCCGGTGCCGGATGGCGACACCGGCACCAATATGCTGCTGACTCTGGGGGCGGTGGCCAAGGCGTTGGGTGATATAACCGAAGGCGATATCGGTGCGGCCAGCAAGCGGGCTGCCGACAGTGCCATTATGGGGGCCCGGGGAAATTCCGGGGTCATTCTTTCCCAACTGTTCCGGGGTATTGCCCGTGGTCTGGCCGGCAAGGAGCAGGCCACTTCGTCCGGACTGGGCAAGGCTTTTCAGTACGGTGTGCTGTATGCCTACCGGGCAGTGACCAAACCGGTGGAAGGGACTATTCTTACAGTGGCTAAGGGCATTGCCAAGGGAGCCCATCAGGCTGTACGGGACGGGCGGCCTTTTGCCGACATCCTGATCGCCGCCATTGCCGCCGGGGAAAGTGAACTGCAAAGAACGCCTGAACTGCTGCCGACCTTAAAAGCGGCCGGTGTGGTGGATGCCGGCGGTTATGGCCTACTGGTCTTCTTACGAGGTTGCCTGGACGGGCTCAATGGAGAATATGCCGGACCGGAGAGCGAAATGGCGAGGGAGCTGATCCTGGCTGATGGCGTGTCGGCCGAGGTGGTTCACCCATACTGCACCGAGTTTATTGTCAAACCCTGCAGCATCACGGTAAAAGAGGCTCGCCGCGTGTTGTCGCCGCTAGGCGATTCGCTGATCGTGGCCGAAGGGACCGAGCTGTTGAAGGTTCATATTCATACCGCTCAACCCGGCCGGGTGCTGGAGTCGGCCATTACCTGGGGCACTCTGCATGATATAAAAATCGACAATATGGCCGATCAAAAGGAACACCATGCCGGAGCAACTGGTAAGGTACCAGCCGGTGCCAAGCCGGCAGCCCTGATTTGTGTGGCGGCCGGTGAAGGGTTGACCGCCATGCTGCGGGAACTGGGGGCCGATTTTATTATCACCGGCGGCCAGACGATGAACCCTTCGGTGGAAGACATGGTAGACGTCATTCATACCGGTAAGGCCGAGCGTTATATCCTGCTGCCGAACAATAAGAATATTGTGCTGGCTGCCACGCAGGTGCAAAAACTGCTGCCTGACCGGGTGTCTATTGTGCCGACTGTTAACATTCCACAGGGGATGGCGGCGCTGCTGGCCTTTGATCCGCAACAGGACGTGGCTGCCAATGTGCGGCGGATGACCGAAGCGGCGGCCCAGGTGCGGGCAGCGGCCGTAACGGTGGCGGTACGGGACAGCCACCTGGGAGAAGAGCTGGTGTCGGCAGGTTCCTATATCGGTGTCATTGAGCATCAGGTTCTGGTGCAGGCTCCGTCGCTGCAACAAGCGGTGACCAGCCTGCTGCAGGCCATTGTCCAGCCGGAAGATGAGCTGGTTAGTCTATATTACGGTGAAGGGGTAACCGCCGATGAGGCGCAGCAGATTGTGGAACAAATTGGTTTGCCGCAGGCGGAAATTCAGCTCTACTATGGCGGGCAGCCCCATTATCTCTTTTTGGTCAGTGTGGAATAGGCGGCAGCAGCTTAAAAGGAGAGTGCCTGATGATTACAACACTTAGTATCCGGGATTATGCCCAAAATATGGCATTGCGGCAGCCGCCGCCCGGCGGCGGCAGTACGGCGGCACTCAGTGGTCTTTTGGGCGTCAGTCTGTTGGCGATGCTGATCAATTTGGTGCTGCCTGGCGCCGCAGCGGCGCTTGACGAACCGCAACAGCAATTGGCGGCGCTTCGTGAACGGCTGCTGTCGCTGGCAGAAGAGGACGCGGCTGTTCTGGCTGACGTGCTGGCTGTATTTCAATCAGGTGCGTCAGCCGTTCATGCTGATGACCGGGCGCAGGCGGTGCTGCTGCAGGCCGCTTGCGTTCCGCTGTCCATTGCCGAGAACTGCCTGCAGGCGCTGCAGGTGGGGGAGCGGGTATTGGCGGCGCTGCCACCTCACGCGCAAGGAGATTTGCTGACGGCTGCCCTGGCTTGCCAGACCGGCATTAAGGGGGCGCTGCTAAGTGTTGCCGCCAATCTTCCCTGGCTGGCCGATGCCGGTCAGGTGGAGGAGCTAAAAGCGCGGCTGCAGGCGGTCAACGAAAACCAAGGCCGGCTTGTGGCCGGTTTGACAGACAGTATATATGCGGTGCAGCCTTATCAAATATTGCGTTAGGGAACCGCTGATTTAATGAACCTGCCGGCCTGGTGAGAGATTTTTTCGGCTGGCAAGGAAGTAAAACCACAGGAATAGCGGTCTCTATTTCAAGGTTTTGCTGACGCAGCCAGACGGAAAATGATCCGCCAGGCTGTGCGGTGTGATAAATCAGTGGTTCCCTAGACAGCCACAAATAAAGCCAGCCGATGCTGCTTATAGCAGTGCCGGCTGGCTTTGTGTTTGCGTTGAATGATAAATCCACCTATTTTATTGTTCTGTTTTGGCTTGTCTGAGGCTTAAACCGATCCGCTTGCGTTCTTCCTCCACGCTGATGACCACTACTTCCAGAATATCACCGACGGAAACGATGTCCAGCGGGTGACGGAAGGCCTTATGGCTCAGCTCGGAACGGTGAATAAGGCCGTTTACTTTAATGCCGATATCGACAAAGGCCCCAAAGTCGGTCACATTCTGGACTGTTCCCTTAAGCCTGGTGCCGGGAGTGATATCGGACAGTTTCATGATATTCTTACGGGTCAGCGGCAGCGGTGTATCTTCCCGCGGGTCCCGGCCGGGTTTGGCCAGAGCGGCCAAAATGTCACGGACAGTCGGTTCGCCGGCCGCCAGTTCCCGGGCCAAAGCAGCGGCATCAGCAGACTGCAGCTTAGCCTGCAGGGCCGGCAGGCGGTCCCTGTCCTTCAGGTCGCCCGTGGTAAAGCCCAGACGGGACAGGATGTTTTCGGCTAATTCGTACGATTCTGGATGCACCGGGGTGTTGTCCAGTGGGTTGTCGGCATTGCGGAGCCGCAAAAAGCCGGCGCACTGGGTGAAGGCGGCCGCACCTAAGCGGGGGACTTTCAGGAGTTGCCGGCGCGATAGGAACGAACCGGACTGGTCACGGTAGGCCACGACATTTTTAGCAACGCTGGCGTTGATGCCGGCCACATGCTTCAACAGTTCAATCGAGGCAGTGTTCAGCTCGACGCCGACGTGGTTGACGCTGGATTCGATCACCTGGTCAAGCGTGTCACCCAGCTGTTTTTGATTTACGTCATGCTGGTACTGGCCGACACCGATGGATTTTGGGTCGATTTTAACCAGCTCGGCCAGCGGGTCCTGAACCCGGCGGGCAATGGAGACGGCACCACGGATGGACACATCCAGTTCGGGCAGTTCCTCTTTGGCCAGCTTGGAGGCCGAATAGACCGAAGCGCCGGCCTCATTGGTGATGATATAACGGACAGGCAGGTTGTGTGTATTGATCAGGCGGGACACACATTCCTCGGTTTCATAGGAAGCCGTACCGTTGCCAATCGATATCAGGCTGACGCCATGGGTTGTAATGGCGTCATGCAGCGTTACCAGGGCCCTTTCCTGCTGGGCGGCGCCCAGTGTGAGATAGAGAGTGTCTGTAGCCAGTACCGTACCGGTGGGACTGACAATCGCCATTTTGCAGCCTGTCCGGTAGCCGGGATCGAGTCCCATGATGGTATGACCGGCTAGCGGCGCCTGCAGTAAAAGCTGACGGAGGTTGAGGCCGAACACCCGGATGGCCTGCTCTTCGGCATTTTCCGTCAACTGGGAGCGGATCTCCCGTTCCATGGCAGGGAACAGGAGACGTTTATAACCGTCAGCGATGGCCACTTGCAGGGTCTCGCTAAAAATTGAGCTGCCTGTAACGGTTTTCCGGACGATAAAGGAAATCAACTGTTCATGGGGAGCGGTCAATGTGACTTTTAACATTTCTTTCTTCTCGCCGCGATTGACTGCCAGTACGCGGTGGGAGGGAATGCGCTTGACCGGTTCATGGTATTCCCTGTAGGTTAAGAAATCAGCGCCCTGTTCCTCCGGTACGGCCAGCTCGGTGGCCAGTTCAGCGTTCTGCCAGAGCTGCTTGCGAATGGCACTCCGGATATCGGGCTGTTCGCAGACTGTTTCGGCGATAATATCCATGGCTCCCGTCAAGGCGGCTTCGGCAGTGGGAATATCCTTGTCCGGGTTTATAAAGGCGGCTGCCTCCTCCAGCGGTGTACCGCTTTGCAACTGTTGAGCCAAAACAAGCATTGCCAGTGGCTCCAGACCCCGTTCCCGGGCTGTCTGGGCTCGGGTGCGCTTTTTGGGACGGAACGGCAGGTAGAGGTCTTCCAGGTCCTGCAGCTTACTACAGGACTGAATGGCTGTGGTAAGCTCAGGGGTTAGTTTTCCCTGTTCCTCAATGTTGCGCAGAATTTCTTCCTGCCGTTTAACCAGGTTGCGTAAATATTGCAGCCGTTCTTCGGTTGTGCGGATTTGTTCCTCATCCAGCTCACCGGTGGCTTCTTTCCGGTAGCGGGCGATAAAGGGGACGGTGTTGCCGTCGTCCAGCAATTTAATGACAGCCTCGATTTGGTAGGGTTTTACCTGTATTTCCCGGGCAATGAGCAAGGGAAGATCTTGTAACAGCAAAAAAATCACCTATTTTCTAAGGAACCGCTGTTGTAAGGTGCCTGTCGTCCCGATGAAAAAAGAACAGCCAGGACGCGCAGGGTGAATAAATCAATGGTTCCTAAAATTCTTCCATTATTATACCATATTCTTTATGGAATATAGCCGGTCTGGTGCCTTATGCCACTTAAAACATAGGAAAAGCTTTGTAAGACTTTTTCGTTCCCTCGGATGGAGGAACCGGGCATATCTAAGCAATGGCAGCAAAGAGGGACCGGAAAAAGGTGAAAAAACAGGCTCCTTTAGTCTGGCGACGGGATCGCCGGCTGGCAGGAGCCTGTTAGGCTTCAATTAACTCGGTAATGGTCAGCGTGGGCCGATAGACCAGGTTGATGTCCATTGCGGTCTGTCCCTGATTGTTAACAAGGCGGATGGTGGGCCGTAAAGGAAAATGCATCCGGTTGTTGATCACATAGCCGGTTTGTCCGGTATTGAGACGGACCAGAGAGCCAACCGGATAAACCACTACGGTATGGAAAAAAGCCTTCAGCAAGTTCAAATCATATAAGGTATTGCCGGCGGACATCATCCGCTCCGATATTTCATGCAGCGGGGTTCCGTCCAGCATAGCCTGGGCAACATCCCGGTCATAGCGATTGGCAATCGCCACCAGACGGGCCAATGGATGAATGGCCTGTCCGGACAAACCATTCGGTACGCCGGTGCCGTCATAATGCTCATGATGTTGGGCCGCGATGCCGGCAACGGTCTTACCGACACCTGCCTTCAGCAAAAACTGATAGCCCAGTGAGGTATGGAGATCCCCGGCCGGCAAGTTGTCGTCAGAGGCCAGGGGTATGACGTTCTTACCGGTGTCGTGCAGAAGCGCCCCCAGTGCCAGGTCCCGCAAGATCGGGCGCGGCATCTTGAGATACAGCCCGGTAATAACGGACAGCAGGCAAACATTAATGGCATGGTTGCTGTCATCCGGTGAAGGCTGGCGGACTTGGCAATTCATGATTTGCGGCATTTGCTGTTCCAAATGGGTAATGGTGCTATCGGTTGCTGTTGTCAGCCGGCGAAGTAAGACGCTGCGCTGCTCTGACTGCAGAAATTCCTCGGTAGTGGCTTTGAAAATATATGTAAAGCAATGGAGTAGTTCGGTTCGCAGGGAGGCCGTGATGACATCGGGCGGCCGCAGGGAATCGGCATAGGGATCGGTAACATACACATGTGGAATTCCAAGCTGTTTTAGACGATGAATATATGCCTCGGTTAAGGTAATTCCTTTTTCCAGTAATAGTTTGCCGGCTGTATCAGTGAGATCCTTGGCAAGCACCATACCGGTTTTCGCGTTTTCCACACGCATTTTGATCACCTCTAAAAAGGTATTATCCGTGTAAACCTATTATACAATAATATTTGTCAAAGAGAATGCCCCTAGGTCCCGGAGTGCTAGGACTTAAGTCTTATCTTATGTCACTTTTTGCAACTTGTAAGATTTATTCTGACGAACCATCGCAGGTTTACTTTCATATTATGTAAAAAAAGGGAGTTGCAGGGGAGGGAATGGAATGTCCCCATTGCTAGACAAAGCAAAAATCAAGTTAAGTTTGCTGGCAGTCGGGCTTGTCCTGTTCGGAATTCTGGGATTAATATCCTGGCGGCCGGAGCTATTTTATTTTGTTTTTCCGGTAGAGACATACTTGTTTATGCATACTATATTCGAGTTTTCCAGTATCATTATTGGCATTTCCGTTTTCTTGATTGTTTGGTATAGCTGGCCGCAAACCCATAATGGACGGGATTTGGTAATTGGGATATCCTTTCTTGCCGTTGGCTTGTTTGAATGGGCCCATATTCTGGCCTGTAATGGAATTGCTGACAGTTTTCTCATTAACCGTGAAAACCAGACTGCGGCTTTTGCCCTGGCAAGCAGGTTTTTTGCGGCAGCCGGGCTTTTTTTTGCCGCCTTCACTCCCCGGCGCGGCCGTTATAGACCGTCTGACCGCCTGCATTTTACCTGCTCGGGAATCGGTGTTGCGGCCGGGGTGATGCTGGTTATTCTCGGATTTTCTAACTACCTGCCAACCATGTATCGCCATGGCCAGCCTGATGGTGCTTTTCTTGTAGGAGTAGAGAGTGTGATCGTTGGCTTGCATATTGCCGCCTTATACCGGTTTGCCCGGCGAAGTCCCGGTGAACAGCATGTCTGCCAGTTGCGCACCGCTCTCGTCTGCAGCCTGGCCGGCGAGATCGCTGTCATGGGCTTTGGCACAGGCGGTCATGACAGCTATGAACTTTTGGGCAGTCTGTACCGGCTGGGCGCCTACTGTTTTGTCCTGAAAGCGCTGTTCGGAACTTCGGTGCTTCATCCCTATATCCGGATTTCCCGGCTGGCCAGATCGCTGCGCAACTTGTCGGTGCGCAATGCCAAGCTGTACAAAGAGGCGCAGAACAACCATCAATTGCTTAAAGAAACGTTGGTTCAGCTCGGTGCTATGGTGGCTTCCAAGAACAATCTGGAGGAGATGCTGGAACAGGTTATCCGTTCGGCGGCTGCTGTATTTAAATGTGATCATGCTTATCTGGCATTGGCCGAGGGTGAACCGGCCAGACTGAAGCTGGTTGCCTATATCAGCAGCTTTAAACCGCCGGCCGAGTTATTGCCGGATCAAAGCCTGCTGGGGGAGGTATTTGCCAGTAGGCAGGCCATCGTCATCGACAGCTTTGCCCAAGCGCCCAAGAAAGTCGCCCATGCGCTGGATGCGGCCGGACTTCACTCCATGGTGGGGGCGCCTATCCGGCATAATGGAGATATCATCGGTGCGATCGGACTTTTCTCCCGGCGGTTCGGCAATTTTACCGACAGCGATGCCGCTCTTTTGACAGTGTTTTCCCATCAGGCCGGCGAGGCGATCAAGAACGCCCGGTTTTTTGCCCACACCGTGCAAAGCCTGAATGATCTTAGGGTACTCTACGACATTGTCAAAGAGATTGCCGTGCAGTTGTCGCCAAGCGACCTATTGTGTCAGGTGACGATGAAGCTGCAAAGTCTGTTTCAGGCTGACGGGGCGGTTGCCTTTATCATGCATCACCGGGATGACGGTTTGCATACGGAAAAAGTATTTAGTGAGAATTTCACCGACGGGGAGATCAAAAACCTGGGCAAGGTGTTTTCGGATAATAAAACCAGCTGGCCCTGGGGCGATCTGGAGGAAAGCCTTGTTACCATGTCTATTCTCAATCAGCGGCGGTTGCATATTATGCCATTAATATCGGGGGGCATTCTGCAGGGCCTGCTGGTATTTAGCTGGAAAGACCCGAAAATCGAGATTCCCTCCGGCCTGGAGATTATTTTAAGTACCATTGCCCGCCAATCGGCAGTGGGGCTGGAGCGGGCCTATCTATATGACAGCATCCGGGAAATGGCTCTGACTGATGCCCTGACCAGGCTGCCCAACCGGCGGCAGTTTGACAGTTGTCTGACGAAAGAGTTTAACCGGGCTGTAGTATACCGCCGACCGATTACCCTGGTCATGCTGGATATCGACTTTTTTAAAAAAGTCAACGATACCTGGGGGCATTTGGCGGGAGACGCTATTTTACAACAACTGGGCACAAAAATAAAATCCCTGTTCCGTAATACCGACTTTCCGGCCCGTTACGGTGGCGAGGAGTTTGCCGTCATCCTGCCGGAGACAGCCGAGGCGCAGGCCTGGGAACTGGCGGAACATTTCCGTCTGCAGATCGCGGCAGAATCTTTTCAGGTGGAGGATAACTGCATCAAGATTACCGTAAGCCTGGGACTGGCGACAGTGTCCGATGATATGCTGGGCAAGATGACGGCTACCCGCTTGCTGGAGGCGGCTGATCAGGCATTGTATGAAGCAAAGCAAAGTGGCCGTAACCGGGTGGTTGCCTGGCAAAAGAACGCGTAAAATCCTTTCCTGACCGACCCGTATATTCTGACTGTGCCGGGTAATGCTATGGATGAGCGCAGGCGCTCTAAAATAGCGGCCCGCTAGTGCCTCGGCGGGCGGAATAATGGAGTATAGCACCCGGGAATTTTTGCCGATAGGCAAGGCGGAGCGGTGCGCATATCGGATATATGTAAACCGGCGACAACAAAGCCTGATGGTAAAAAGGCCGGCGATATACTCCGGGTTTTCGCTCGACGAATCACTAGGGCTACCGGAAGGGAGGGATCAGGGTGTTATCACAAAAGGAGCTAATGCAGGTTGAGGATTTTCTGGGCATGGAGCAAACTAGTGTGAAAATGTTGAATTACTTCGCCACCAACGTACAGGATAATCAGGTGAAGCAGTTATTCCAGCAGATGGCCCAAAAAAATCAGCAGCATTTTCAAACCATCAGCAAGCATCTGAACGCAGGACAAACGCTGCAATAAATTGTGAAGAGGTGAAGACACGTGGCACAAGGTCAGCAAAAAGGCGGAAATCAGTCCAACCAAATGGTCATCAACGGCCAGGGGATGCAGTATACCGATCGCGATATTCTGCAGGTATGCCTGAATGAAACAAAACACACGGCCGAATCCCTGAACACTTATATCCTGGAGGCCTGCAGCGATCAACTGCGCCGGGACTATATGACTGTTTTGGGTGATTTATATAGCCAGCAAAAACAACTGTTTGATGTGATGCAGCAAAAAGGCTATTACGACGTGAAAAACGCCAATGCCCAGGATATTTCCCAGGCGGCCAGCAAGTTTAGCAGCCAAAACGGCTAACACTTCCTATAAAAAGGAATCCCGTGAAATTTTCACGGGATTCCTTTTTATTTTAGGAAACAGAGGCAAAATGAGCTATAGCGGCATAAATACTTTCACCCGGTTGGGAATGACCGAAAGCGTCAGCGGCAGATAGGGGCCCCGCTCGCCGTCCAGATCGCTTTCCAGCATTTCGTCGCAGGTGATGGTGATATTCCGGGCCTGCAGATAGGTGATGTTTTTGTGATTGGTATGGTTGCCGGTGGCCAGGTTGATCAACAGGCGCATAAACTCGGTGACATTACAGCGGGTTACAATCAACAGGTCCAGTTTGCCGTCATCCAGTCTGGCTTTCGGAGCCAGATTGGGAAAGCCGCCGGCGGCGCCACTGTTCATAACCAGAAAAAGCAGAATGTCATCTTTGATCACCATGCCGTCAGCATTGATTTCAATCGGCAGGGAGCGGAAATAAGGGATGGTTTCCAGGGTTTTCAGGTAGTAGGCTACTTTGCCCAAGGTGTTTTTTAAGGCCGTATCGGTGTTGTGGACTACGGAAGCCAGCAGTCCGGCACAGGCCACGTTGATAAAGTATTTATTATTGATCAGGCCGACATCAATGGTTTGCCAATGGCCCTGACAGATAATCTGAACGCATTGCTCAATGTCGCGGGATATTTTTAAAAAGGTGGCAAAGTCGTTGCTGGTACCACAGGGAATAATCCCGAGTGGCAGAGCTGTTTCGGCCTCCAGCATGGCATTGATAACCTCATGCAGGGTGCCGTCGCCCCCGGCGGCGATAATCCCGTCGGCTTTTAGCTCTTCGGCAAGCTGGACAAAGCGCGGCGTGTCCTCCTTGCTTTCGGTGCGTGCCGGGATTAGCAGGCACTGTTGGCGTTGAAACAGACGTATGGCGGCGTCCAGCTCGTTTTTAAAATAAGCATTGCCGGAAAGTGGATTGTAAATTAGTAAGAAACGCTTCACAGTAACCTCCTGATAGAATCGGAAAATTTGCGTATCCTTAATCTTACCATTTACAGGAAGAAAAAGATAGCGTTTTGTTCGAATGAACGGCTACGTATTGATTGTACCTGTCTGGCTGCCCGGTTGCAAGGGCTTGTCAAGAGTTTGTAAAGTTTTTGTAAATGTTTTTCTTGACAAGAAAAATCAAGCTAATGTAAAATAAATATAACTAAACAATAATTATTATCTATAAAAAATTAAGTTGGTGAATGTATGGATTCAATTACAACGTTACTCAGGAACAGAGGGTTTAAAGTTACTCCCCAGCGACTGGCCATTTACAAAGTGCTGGTCAATACCAGGTCCCACCCTAGTGCCGAGATGATTTTCAATGATTTGCAGCCCGTATATCCTACGATGAGTCTGGCAACCGTGTATAAGACAATTGAGATTTTGCAGGAGCTTGGTTTGGTGCAGCGCCTGAATGTCGGCGAGGACAGTTTCCGCTACGATGCCATCGTGGATAGTCATCCGCATATCCGATGTCTGGGCTGCGGCCGGGTGGATGATTTGGAGGAGGTCGATTCCCAGGAGTTCGTGAAATCCATTGACGAGGCAACTTCCTATAAAATAACCGGGCAGCAATTTTATTTCTTTGGCTATTGCCCGGTTTGTCAGAAACAAAAGAAGCACCAAAATTAGTTTTATAAACCCGGAACTTCCGGGTTTATTTTTTTTGCCTATGGAGCGGTAGCGCGGAACGCAATCTGCTTGTTTACATAATTTACTGGTAGTAAATTTCCTGGCGAGTAGTTATAATGGATATTTGCTAGTTGTTATGTAAATTAAAAAAGGAGGTGCCGTTATGCGCATGGCAGGAAACCAGCAGGAAGTGACCTTGCTGGCTGGTGTTATCGGTTTGGCTTTACTGTTTTTACTGCTACTCCATGGGCCGGTAAGGCTGCAAGCCTGGCTGTATCCGCTGGCAAGACAGGCGGCACAAGCCAAAATACAGTTTGAGACCCGTCACATGGAGCGGTTTGAAACCGAACATTTTGTGATTAAATATACTCCGGCCGATCAGGCTTCGCTGGCTTTGGTGGGCGAAGCCGCCGAAGCGGCCTACCAGCCGGTCACCCAAATGATGGGTTATCAGCCGGCCGGTAAGACGCTGATCGTTATCTATCCGGACAAAACAGAGCTGCGCAAAGCCTTTGGCTGGTCCGGCGACCAAAGTGCTATGGGCGTGTACTGGGGCGGTGCTATTCAGCTTTTGTCACCTCAGGCCTGGCTGCAGCAGGATGGCGATCAGAAGGAGCAGTTTGTCCGGACCGGCCCGATGGTCCATGAATATACCCATCTGGTCTTTGACTACATGACCAACGGTAATTATCCACGCTGGTTTACTGAAGGCCTGGCCCAGTATGTGGAATACCGGGTCAACCGGTATGAGTGGGTAACGCCACAAAACAAACTGACCGGCAATCTGTACTCGATGGCGGAACTGGAAGGCGGCTTTGACGATTTGCCTAATCAGGCGCTGGCCTATCGTGAATCACTGGCGGCAATTCGCTATATTGCCGAAGTGCATGGCCAGGATAAGCTCAACGGCATTATTAGCCGTCTGCAGCAGGGTGTTCCCGTCAAAACGGCGATCGAAACGGTACTGAGTATGGACTATGAACAGTTTAACCGGGAATGGCCGGCCTGGGGCAAAGACCATATGCAGCAGGATACTTGGGACGTGAAATAACCCAGAGAAGTATAAACTCCGGGTTATGGCTCGTCTGCGGTGTCTTCCGGCAAAGCGGAGTCCGGTTCGTCCGTGTCGTCGTTGCGGTTATCCAGCTTACACAAGATTTGGGAAAGCAAGTCGATAATCTGCTTGTTTTGGGCGACAACCACATTTTGGTCCTGGGCGATGTTCTTTAGCAGAACCAGATTTTGGTTCAACTCGCCCAGTACATATTTTATAATTTTTTCCGGAGAAGCCATAGCGTACCTCCTTGGGTATGATTTAGGGCTTTCTTTTTTTGAGGAATCACTGATGTAATGAGTCTGCCGGACTGGTGAGAGATTTTCTGTTGGGAAGAAGGTAAAACCGAAAGAATAGTTAGGCTATTTCAAGGTTTTACTGACGCAGCCCAACAGGAAAAATCCACCAAGACGTGCAGGGCGAATAAATCAATGGTTCCTTCGTACTATATATGATATGCACGATCGGACCAAATAGTTCCGGAAAATGGGGTGAGGGAGGTTGCTTGTATTTAGCCGGGGGCTCGTGCTACAATAATCTCGGAGAGGGCTCTAGTGCAGTAACCAGCTCATATGCCGCCAAATGACTTGTCTGAATTTCCGTCTGCTGCCTTGTCGTCAATCGGCATAGGACCCCGCTATGCCTCATTCCTCCGCCTTGCAGGCTGAAAATTCATCCTGCGTCCTTTAGCGGCATATGAACTTGTCACTACACTTGAAAGGAGATTGTATGAGCATATTTCACGCATGCGATATTCGCGGTATTGCGGATACCGAGCTTACGGAAGCTGTGGCGCGCAAGATTGCCAGGGCTGTGGGGGTTAAATTGACCGGGCGAAGAGTTGTGGTAGGCGGCGATGTGCGGCTGTCTACGCCACGGCTGCAGACGATCATGGTAGAAGAACTGGCTGTTGCGGGTTGCGAAGTCATGGATATAGGCACGGTAGCCACGCCTGTTTTCTATTTTGCGTTAAAAAATATGGACGCCTTTGGCGGTGTTATGGTCACGGCGTCGCACAATCCGGCTCCCTATAACGGCTTTAAGCTGGTGCTCGGGCCTCAGCCGGTTACGGAAGCGGATATCCGGGAAATTGAGCGTCTGGTCAATGATGGCGCGGGCGTCCGGGGCAAAGGCTCTGTGACGAAGGTGAACATTATTGATCGGTACATAGAATATACGGCCGGCAGAGCCCGGCAAAACGGAATGAAGGTTGTGCTGGATGCCGGCAATGGCGCTACGGCTGCTATTGTTCCCCGGCTGTTTCGCACACTAGGTTATCAAGTGGAGGAGCTTTTTTGCCAGCCCGACGGGAGCTTCCCCAACCGGTCGCCCAATCCGGCGCTGGCGGAAAACCTGGCAGCTCTCGGTGCTAAGGTCTGCGAGGTCGGCGCTCAAATCGGCGTGGCTTTTGACGGCGATGGTGACCGGGTGGCGTTTGTTGATGAAAATGGACGGGCTGTGGATAATGACGATATCATGGTGTTGATTGCCCGCTACTATCTGGAGCAGCAGCCGGGGACGATCATTTACGACGCCAAATGCTCGATGGTCGTACCGGAGGAGGTGGCCAAAGCCGGTGGCAAAGCCGTTATGGCCCGCGCCGGCCACACGTTCAGCAAAGCGGCGTTCCTCCGGGAAAAGGCGTTGTTTGCCGGCGAGATCAGCGGCCATTTCTTCTTTTCCGAAATGGGCTATGACGACGGCATGTTTGCCGGGTTGAAGGTTTGTGAATTTGTGGCTGAACATGGCTCGCTGGCGGCATTGATTGACGCTATTCCCAACTACAGCCTGACGCCGGACATCCGGGTTCGCTACACCGGGACGGACAAGGCGGAGATTCTGGCCGGTGTGGCCGAACGGCTGGCAGCATACCTGCCTAACCTGATTGACGGTGTGCGGGTGGAATTCGCCGATGGCTGGGGCATGATCCGGGCCTCGGTTACCGAACCTTTATTTACCCTGCGCTTTGAGGCTAAGACGCCGGCGCGGCTGCGGGAGATTATGGACCTGGTGGTTACCGCGTTGCCGGCAAACTTACAGACGCCGGTCAGTGAAGCGATAAACCGGCTGCAAGGCGAGTAATTAATGATTTTTTAGGAAGCAAGAGGAGCTTTTTTATGCAAGTGCATGTATTGGCAAGTGGGAGTAAGGGCAATGCAACCCTGCTGCAAGGCAAAGATGCAAATATTTTAATTGACGCCGGCATCAGCACCCGGCGGATTAAACAGGAACTGGCCAAGCTAGGCACCGGACTGGAAGCACTTGACGGCATTTTGCTTACCCATGAGCACCGGGATCATATTGCCGGCTTGACGACGCTGACAAAACGGTACCGTTTGCCCGTGTATACCCGTCCGGACACCTGGCTGTCCATGACCCTAAAAGACACCATACCACCGGAATGCTGCCGGGATTTAAACAACAGCCTGGACCTTGGCAGCCTGAAAATCGAGCCCTTTGCCATTTCCCACGATGCGGCTGATCCGGTAGGCTTTAATTTCTTTGAAGACGCCTGCAAATGCAGTGTGGTGACCGACCTGGGTTTCGTTACCGATTCGGTGAAAAGGGCGTTGTCGTTGTCCGACATTATGGTATTGGAAGCCAACCATGACCTTGACATGTTGAAAAACGGTTCTTATCCGTGGTCGTTAAAGCAGCGCATCATGAGTAACCGGGGCCATTTGTCCAATATGGATGCAGGCTGGACTTTAGCCCGTTTGGATAGAAAAAACCGGACCGATGTCTTTCTGGCCCATTTGAGTCAGGAGAATAACCGGCCCGACATTGCGAAAAATACAGTCAGCAGTATACTGGCAGAGCAGGGTTGTGAGGTTGGCGAAGATGTCCGTCTCTATCTTACCTATCCGGATCGCTGCGCCAGTATGGATGAATGATAAGGGGGCTTTTGCTATGGCACAGTATAAAAGGATTACTTCTTATATTATTGTTGCTGTCATTGCCGCGTTGCTGGGCGGCGGCTTTGTCTGGGGTTACAGCAATAAGCTGGCTAAAAATACGCCGCAGGGCTCTGGCGGCAGTTCCGCCAATCTGGCTCAACTGCCATCCAACGGAGCTTCGATATCTGATGCCCGTAACACAGCGGTGGTTCGGGCCGCCCAGCAGGTAGGCCCGGCTGTGGTAGGGATCACCAATAAGGCTTATGCTAATGATTCTCGGGAAGGGAAAGTGCTGGTGGAACAGGGAACCGGTTCGGGTGTGATTTTTGATGCCCAAGGGCATATTGCCACCAATTATCATGTAGTGCAGGAGGCCCAGGAAATCTCGGTATCGCTTTCTGACGGGCGGGTGGTAGACGGCAAAGTGCTGGGAACCGATCCGGCCACCGACCTGGCGGTTGTCAAAATTGACGCTGATAATCTGCCTGCTGCCACACTAGGTGATTCGGACAGCCTCTTGGTCGGCGAGCCGGCCATTGCTATTGGCAACCCACTGGGACTGGAGTTTAAAGGCAGCGTGACGGCCGGGGTAATCAGTGCGCTTAATCGTTCCATTGAAATCGGTGATCGGAAATTTAAGCTGATTCAGACCGATGCCGCCATTAACCCGGGCAATTCCGGCGGAGCCTTGGTCAATGCCGACGGGTTGGTCGTGGGGATTAACAGTGCCAAAATCGCCGTAGCCGGTGTCGAAGGCATCGGATTCTCCATCCCGATTAATACCGCCCGCCCCATTTTGCAGTCGTTGATTGAGAAAGGGAAGGTAATCCGGCCCTATCTGGGCATTGGTGTATGGGATAAAAATTCGGCGGCTCAATACGGCTATAGCTTAAATATTGACAAAGGCGTCTACGTTGCCAAGCTCTACAAGAACGGAGCGGCCGCCAAGGCAGGCATCAAACAGGGCGATGTCATTTTGAAGGTGGCCGGCACCGACACCAATACCGTGGCCGATCTGCGTTCGGTTACTGATGCCCAGGCCGTAGGCAGCAGTGTGGAGGTGGTCATTCAGCGAAACGATAAAACGATGACCGTAACCGTAACTTTAGAAGAGATGCCGGAACAGCAATAAAATGAAAATCACTGTAGTTGCTGTAGGAAAAATAAAAGAAAAATATCTTACTGCCGGCATTGCCGAATTTGCTAAACGTTTGACTCCCTATTGCAAATTTAGTATTGTCGAAGTAGACGAAGAAAAAATGCCGGATAACCCCTCGGCGGCTGAAAAGGTCAAAGCCCTGGCCCGCGAAGGGGAACGGATGCTTAAATACATTAAGGCTGACAGCTACCTCATCGTACTGGATGTGGCCGGCAAACTGGCTTCATCGGAGGAACTGTCCGCTAAACTGGACCACCTGGCGCTCACTGGCAAGAGTGATATCACCTTCGCCATCGGCGGCGCCTTCGGCTTGGCTGATAACATAAGGACAGCCGCTAACGAGCGACTGTCCTTTTCCAAGATGACCTTTACCCACCAAATGATCCGCCTGCTGCTGACCGAACAAATCTACCGGGCGTTTAAGATCAGCCGGGGGGAACCGTATCACTGGTAACGGTGCTGGTTTTTGACCTCAAGTCCTGTTTTTGCAGGACTTGAGGTTTTTTTTATGCCTGGCTTTTAACCATAGGGAGGGTAACCGCCCTCATTGCCCTGCAACTAAGAATGAGAAAAGTCGAAAAAAAAAGCTTGAAGTGTTAATTAAGACTAGTATACTGATAGTAACGGCGCCGTAAATAAATAGAAACGGAGAGATTTATTTATGGAACAATTTAAATTAAGCTCAATAGGGACGATCCAAATCGATGATGATGGCATGAAGGTGGTATTGGATAGAGAATATATTCCGGCCATTACGAATCTAGCGGATTTTAAGTATATCAATGTACTATGGTGGTTTGATAAATATGATAGTGCCGCATCAAGGACAAAACTTATTGAAAAGAAGCCTTACAAAAATGCCCCGGAGGTATTAGGAACTTTTGCAACACGTTCTCCGGAACGGCCAAACCCTATAGGGGTTACCTGCAGCTATGTCACGTATGTTGATTATCAAAATGGTATTATTGGCTTGGCCTATATGGATGCCGATCATGGTACGCCTGTTCTTGATATTAAGCCCTACATGCCCAGCCTTGACAGGGTAGAAGCGCCCTTAATGCCGGAATGGTGCTCAAATTGGCCTAAAAATGTGGAAGATTCGGGAGAGTTTGATTGGAGTTCAGTCTTTAACTTTTAGCTTATAATGGTAAAGAAAGTCCTCAAGTCTTGAAAACTTTAAGGCTTGAGGACTTTCTGTTGCAAGTGGGAAAAAAGAGATTGTTTTCGTGGTCGAGAAGCAAGGGGAAACATCTATGTTCAGGCCGTCTATCTACTCGTCGATAAAAAGACAGGGACGGGAGTTTTGAATATTCTTGTTGAACGGTACCGGTCGTCCGGTGAGGTGGATACCGCCTGTCCGGACGCACGATACCGCTAAAAATTATTCGCTTAGCCTTTTATCCAAACCATAAACCTCTCTCATTGATAAATCTTTCGTTGGATCGACGCTTTCGATGTTAATCTTGTAGGCATCATGGACAATACGATCAAGAATGGCATCATCCAGTGGCGAATCATCACCGCCAAGCTGCTCATACCAACCTTCATGGCGGTATTGGGAGCAAAAAATCGTAGATGAGCGTTTCCTGCGTCGATGAAGGAGTTCAAAGATATCCTTTGCCTCATTCGGTGTTGGTTTTAAGAGTAACCATTCATCGATAATCAGAAGTACGGGATTGGAATATTTCTGCATGACCTTCTTGTAAGTGCCTTCATTTCTTGCATGCTCCAAGTCCAACAGGAGATCAGGAAGCCGAACGTACTGCGTTTTGTAATAGTGCTTGCAAGCTTCCATTCCGAAGGCATTGGCCAGATACGTCTTGCCGCAGCCGGTTGCGCCGGTAATGAAAACATTTCGGAATTCTGCGATGTACTCACAAGTTGCCAAGCGTTTAACCAGGTCTTTATTGATTTTTCGTCCAGATGAATAGTTGATTCCGATGATACTTGCATCAGGTTGCTCAAACTCAGCACTTTTAATGAGTCTATGCAAGCGATTGTTTTTTCTTCTGGTGTATTCGATATCGACCATCATGCCTATGCGGTCTTCAAAGTCGATCTCCTTCATGTTAGGCTCAGATAGTTGCTGAAGGTAGGCTTCAGCCATTGCAGTCAAACGCATGCCTATCAGTTTATCAATGGTTGGATTATTGATCATTGCCCTTTACCTCCATAGTAGTTTGCGCCCCGTGTCACGCCATAATGGTTCTTTGTGGGTTTTGCTGCGTCTGGCTTTGATGGCTCTTTTGTCCCGGTGGAAAGAATGTTTTTGATACTCTTATAACTTGGACTTGCCGTATAACTCAAAGCTTTTTCACAAGCTGCTTCTAGGCGCGATTCTGAGTGCCTAGAAGCTAATTTAAGTAAACCCATGCAACTCTTATAGGTTTGTTGTTCCACGGAACTGGAGGATAAGATGGCAATAATGGATTTGTGGGTGCCAGGCCCAATTTTCTGTGCCCAATGCTTGAAACGATCGCCGTTCCACTCCAAATACTTCTGGTGGTCGGGTGGCATGTGTTCCAAGAGGGTGCTGTATTGCCCCTTTCGACCATAAAGTCGCTTATGGGATGCAACACGATTATGATTATAAAAGATTTCTAAAACCCTATCAGTAATCCTCACATCGACCTTGCGTTTGATATATTCATATGGTACGGAATATAGCATTCCCTCAAGTGATATGTGATAATTGAACTGAACGGTGGCTTGTTTCCAATCCGCCAGTTCATAAGAGGTAACTGGTAGTGGGCTTAGGAACGGCAACTCTTCGTGGTGGAAGAGACTCCACCGGCTACCTTCTTTCTTTTGAAACTCCTTTGAATTAAACACTTTAAGTTTTTCTCGGATTGCAGTATTAAGTTCTACCAACGAGAAGAATTGCTCATTTCTGAGTGCAGCAGTAATCCAAGTAGAAATGTTGCCAACGGTACCCTCGACACTTGCTTTATCTTTAGGTTTCCGAACCCTGGCTGGGATTATTGCTGTATTATAGTGCTCCGCCATTTCGTGATAAGTGACATTGAGCTTGGGTGTATACCAATCTTTCGTATGAACCACAGCAGTTTTACAGTTATCAGGAACAAGAATTTTAGCGGTACCGCCGAAAAGGTTGTACATATGGACGTGTGCTGTAATCCAAGCCCTCTGCTTTTCATTGATAAATGCTTCAACATAAGCGTACTGACTATAGGTCATAACACCAACAAAGAGAAATGCCTCAGTAATTTCTCCTGTATCAGGATCAATAATCTTGGCGGGATCTCCCGCCCAGTCCACTTCGATCTGTTCGCCAGGTTTGCGGCTAATGTGCATGGTTGCGCGACGCTTTTGTTCATCAAGCTGAATGTAATGACAAAACTGTGAATACATCAGAGATTCTTCATCGTTAAGTCGACATTCTTCCATATACTCAGTCCAGAGCAACTTTTTACTGACACCATTTTTCAATAGTTCGTTACGAACGTAGAATTATCGGGGACGGTCCATTCGATTCATAGAATGTAAGTATATAAATATAACTATATAACTATACAAATTTAACGAGAGATTATCTAAGCCAGATAATTAGACTCAATGGTACCGTCCCCTGTAGGGTGTAGAAGCGGCAAGGTTCAGGATACTGAACTTTGCCGCTTGGCGGTTTGTAGTATTTGTAGGCTATCTATATGCTGTGGCGGTTCATGGTGTAAGTATGGTATTTTCTACATAGGCCTTGAAATGTGTTGCAGCAGGCGACATATAGCTATTTGTTCGCCATACCATTTGAATTACTGTTAAACAATGAGGAATACGGACACGAATAATTGAGATTTTTTGCATATCGAGTCCTGGTATAAAGGGGATTAAAGCAACGCCGTACTTAGCTCCGACAAGTCCGGCAATGGTTCTTTCCTCAAATGCCTCGAAAGAGATCTTTGGATGAAAGCCAGCATCCCGGCAAAAATCCACAACTATATCATGGAGTGCTGTTTCAGGTTTATAAAGAACAAATGGATCATTGGCCACTTCGCACAAATCAACTTGCTCCTTAGTGGCAAGTCTATGATCTTTATGAACAATTAAAAATAGCTCTTGTTTCATGATGGGGATTGAACTCAAAGTCTCCATTGGCTCTTGCTGCGTACAAAAACCAATATCTATTGTTGTAGACTCTAATTGGCTTAGAATTCTCTTTGTGGTATCTTGGTTCAACTGAAATTTAATCCCGGGCGCCTGTTTCTGAAAAGCACTAATCAGATCTGGAACAAAACTTGAGCCAAGTGGCTGAATGAAGGCAATTAAGATCGTGCCATGAGAAGGATCGATCATATTGTGTATTTCTTTCTGAGCATCTAGCAGTTCTTTTAAAGCAATATCAACATGTCTGAGGAAAACTTCTCCGTAACGGTTTAAGACCACACCTCGACTTTTACGTTCAAATAATGGAATGCCTAGTTCTTCTTCCATTCGAGCTATTGACCTGCTCAGGGCAGATTGCGACAGAGCTAAGTCATCTGCGGCCTTTGTAAAATTGCGTTTGTTGGCAAGCGTCTGAAAGTATTTAAGTTGATGTAAGTCCATGGAAATGCACCTCTGATAAAATAGTGATATTACAATTATGCATTAAAGCCATGCAAAAGACAATTAGTTATGCATGGCTTTTTGATGTATAATGAACAAGCCGCATAAAACATGTATGGAGTGATTAACTTGAACAACGAGAATTTATGGACTAAGAATTTTATTAGCATAACTTTCCTCAGCTTTAGTATTTTTTTTGCCTTTTATATATTACTTGCAATCCTTCCCTTATATATGCTAGGCTCACTTAATGCTAGCACAGATAAAGTAGATCTAATGGTTACGTTATTTCTAGGGGCGGCTATACTCATTCGACCTTTTGCGGGGCAATGGGTGGGTAGGTGGTCTCAGAAAAAGATCTTAATGTATTCAACTATTGCATTTTTTGCATCTACGCTTCTATATCCCTTTGCAACGAATATTAAGGCATTGCTTATTCTGCGTGGTTTTCATGGTCTGGCATTTGGTGTTATTACGACTGTAAAAGGCACTATCTGTGCTGAAATCATTCCGCCTTCTAGACGTGGTGAAGGTTTAAGCTATTTCTCACTGGCTATGTGTCTGGCCATGGTATTAGGGCCATATATCGGGCTGACTCTTGCTAATAGTAATTCTTACAATATTGCTTTTGCGATTTGTATGGGTATTTCAGCTGCAAATATTGGCCTTGTTATTATCACGAGAATTCCACAAGAGGCTAAAGAACAGAAAGAGATGTTAAGGGAGAGTAAATTTTCCTGGAATGACCTCTTCGATAAAAATGCAGCGCCATTTGCTTGTGCAATATTTATTTTAGCATGTGCCTATTCAGGTATTTCAGCCTTTCTAGCGCTGTACGCGAAAGAAATAGGCCTGGTAAAAGTAGCCAGTTATTTCTTCCTTGTTTATGCAGCATTTATGATGGTTTCCCGTCCATTTACGGGACGATGGTGTGATAGATTGGGCAGTAAAGTTATCATTTATCCTTGTTTGGCCCTCTTTGCGGTAGGAATGCTTTTATTAAGCCTGGCTCATTCAAGTGTACTAATTTTATTGGCTGGGGCTATCATTGGTATTGGTTATGGTTCTGTAACACCAGTATTTCAAACGCAAATTATTAATTCAGTTGAACGTCATAGAGTTGGAATCGCAAATTCCTTATTCTTTAATTCGATGGACGCGGGTATGGCTATTGGTGCGTATGTATTGGGTATTATAGCGGGCTCTTTTGGCTATGGTGGTATTTATATGACGGGATTTATTTTGATTGTGGCCGCTACACTGCAGTACTTTGTTCTAACTTCCAGAGTGAAGTCCGAGCCGTTCTTAAAAGAGGAAGAATTTGCAGAATAATAAATTAAAGAAACATGAGTGAAGGCATGTTTAGTAAAATTTTAGTTCCTGTTGACGGGTCGACGGAAGCGATAGAGGCGGTAAAATTTGCTAGGAAAATTGCTGAGAAATTTAGCAGTGCTGTAACCTTGATTCATATCATTCAACATGCGGCGTACATTGATTCAGACGCTCATTCGATGGTAAGCTCCATAATTAAAAGCTTGGATGAGCGAGGTAATCAAGTGCTTGCACAAGCATTAGAATTTTATCAGGACTATGAAGGTCGAGTAGCAACATGCATCGAACATGGTCATCCGGGTGTAAAAATAACGGAAATCAGTAAGGAGCAAAATTATTCATTAATCGTTATGGGACGGCGCGGTATGAGTGATATCGGTAAGCTTTTAATAGGCAGCGTTAGCAATTACGTACTTCATTATGCTGACTGCCCAACCTTAATCATTCGCGGGCATAAATAGGGTATAGTTTAACTAAAACCGCGAAATGTAAATCAGAGGTTAAATGCTTTCAAGTGATCCCGGGTTTTAGTGAGATCAATGTCACAGACTGATACTATTGCCGTTCCGCTACACTTTCATTACGTTAATTATTGAGTTAGATACGATATGTCGGAAAGTATCTGTATCCAAGAACTTAATACCGTTAATTTCAAGGATATAGTTGCCAGTCTTTAATCCAATTTGCTCAGCCAGAGACCTTGCAGCAATATCAACACTCACAATATAAAATCCTATATCAAAATATTGAGGGCAATGAGGGCGATTTCATTGCCCTTTCCAGCACCGTTTGACCCGATACGGAGAACCTGTACCATTGGTAAAGGTGAAAAATGGCCTCAATCCTTCCCAATGCGGGGTTAGAGGAACTTTTTTGCGGACCTAAGCGAGAAGAAAATATAAGTATCCTGATCGCCTTACAAATGTGGAAAGTCAATGCATTTTTGGGAGACGGAAAAGTCGGTAGCGTTTCAACACTGCCGACTTTTCCGTCCCAGGGGCATCTCTGTCGACATTGTTGAAAACTGATGCATAACCCAGTATAATTTAAATGGCATTCACACTTGGCGAATCCTGTGAAGTAGTAGATTAAATAGATAGGCGGATAGGTTATGAAAATTTCCAAAAGCGATGCGTTGATATGGTTTGATTTTTTTTCACAATTGTCTGAGGACGAGGAAGTTAGTGTAAAACATGAAGAAATTATTTACGCTACCTTTGCGCAAATTGAGGCAGCAGTTGATCATCGAAATGATAGGTTGATGTCGGAAATTAAAGGTTTAAAAACTTTGGAAAACAGAACTATTTTTGTGGGGAATGAAAGCAAATTTCCCCTAGGATGTCGTTCTTGTCTGTTGGGAACTGGGTTGAGTGCAATTAGGAAAACGAACAAATGTAATTTAGAATGTAAGTTCTGTTATAATTATGGTGAGCTAGACGCTATTCATCCGGTTGGCGAGGGTCTGTGGGAAATTGGCGGCACAAAATTTTACGAGAAGGATATTGATTTGCTTCTTTCTATTCAGCAAAAACCTACTGGTATTTCCTACGTTTATTTAGAGCCTTTTATGGAAATTGAAAAATATTATACGATTATAAAGAAATTTAGTGATGCTCAAATTCATCAGCATTTATACACAAATGGCACGTTAGCCACAGAAGAGACATTGAAAGCATTAGGGGAAGCCGGCCTTGATGAGATACGTTTCAACCTGGGTGCTTCTAACTGTTCGGACAAAGTTATTGGAAATATTGGATTAGCGAAAAAATATATTAAAAGTGTAGGCATTGAAACCCCAATGACTCCGGAGTTTTTCGAAGCATTTTTTAAGAAAAAGCAAGCAATCTTCGAAACAAAACTCGATTTCATCAATTGCGCCGAATTACATTTAAATGAGAATAACATAGGCAATTACTATGGAGAAAATATGTATATTTCCCGACATGGCTATATATCCCCAATTTGGAGCAGGGAATTAACTTTGAAATTCATGAAAATAGCCGAGGAAGAAAACTGGGATTTAGCCATTCATGATTGCTCAAACTATACAAAATTTGCAAGAGGTTTAAACTTGAGCAGCAAAGAGGGTATGTGGTTCGGCGCCAGTAATTATGCCTGTGAATTTTCTATGATTCCATACGAAATATTTATACCGATACTGAATGATGACAGTTTCCAATTTTTAAATGAAGAAGAATTGCCTGATGACTATAAACCGGAAATTATAGATTTTTAGAAGGGCGTGTCTTTTAGGAATACTCTTAACCAAACAGAAGGCATGGAAAATCGTCAAGAGGGGTATGTTTTTCCTGTTCGCCAATGGAAATTACCGTCGCTGAATCTTTAGCGCTGAAAAGCGGCGCAAAAGGATCGTTTGACTAAAACATTCGCCTAGGTCCGATATAGTGAATGTAGCATTGTAAGGGCGAAAAACGGCCTCAATCCTTGACATAACAGGGATTGGGGCATTTGTCTTTGCTAAATAGAAATCAAATAAAAATCAATATGTTGTAGCTTAAAATAATGTAAGTATTGCCGGTGCAACGGAAGGAGAAAGAAATGAATGTAACGTGTAATAATCTCAAAAACTCTTCCCATATTCGTTGGTTTATTTTAGCCGATGTTTTATTGGGTACATTTATGGCTACTTTGGATAGCAGTATTGTTAATGTTGCTTTACCTACTATTTCAACCCAATTGAATGTTACGTTGTCCATTGTGCAGTGGATCGTTGTTTCTTATCTGCTGGCTATTGCAAGTCTGTTGCCGATTTTTGGCCGTTTGGCTGATATGTGGGGTAGAAACAAAGTTTATTCCATGGGTTTTCTTGTTTTTACGTTGGGGTCAGTGCTTTGCGGATTGTGCAATACTATCGGAATGCTTGTGGGAATGCGGGTCTTTCAGGCAGTTGGAGCTTCGATGATGATGGCTACGAATCAAGCTATTATTGTATCTAGTTTTCCTGTTAGCGAAAGGGGGCGGGCATTAGGTTTGCTAGGTACTTTTGTTGCTTTGGGTTCACTGACAGGACCGGCACTGGGTGGATTCTTAGTAAGCTGGGTAGGTTGGCGATATATTTTCTATGTCAATGTACCGATCGGAATCATCGGCTATTTGTTGGCAAATATTATTTTACCTGCCGATAAAGACAAGAAAGCTGCATCCTTTGATTACAAAGGAAGTATTCTTTTTACGATGGGTTTAATAGGAATACTATTTGCGATTAATGACGGAAATGTTTTTGGCTGGAATTCACCGATCATTCTTGGTTCTTTATTCTTGGGAGTTATCTTGTTAGCAGTATTCACTCTGGTGGAGTTTCGGTTGGAAAATCCCTTGATAAATTTCAGTATTTATCGCAACCGTGTTTTTATGTTAGGCAACTTTTCTGCATTTCTTAATTTTGCCGCTACTTTTGCTAATGCGATTATTATGCCCTTTTTCTTACAGAATGTCTTACATTATTCCAGTCTCCGAGTAGGACTAATGATGGCTTCTTTACCCGTTTGTATGGCCATCGCAGCACCGTTCAGCGGCTATGGTTCGGATAAATTCGGTCCGATATGGTTTGCTACCGGTGGGTTGTTGCTTAATACATTAGGTTATCTGTTCCTGCTGTCTGTTACAACCCATTCAACTTTTGGGGGCATTATCCCCAGTCTTATTTTAGTGGGTGTGGGAACAGGTATGTTTCAGCCTCCTAATAATAGCTTTGTTATGAGTTCGGTTAGCAAAGATCAAATCGGGATAGTAAATGGCCTGAATGCACTAATACGAAACCTGGGTATGATCATGGGGGCATCCTTATCGGTGCTGATTCTTGAAAAATTGCAAGCCGCCATATTATCAGGGATTGCCAATCCTACACAAATTCAGGTGGATAGTAGCTTTGTAGAAGCTTTTCACATTGTTATGGCTTTTGTGGCCGGAATCTCTGTATGTGCCGCAATTATTTCTTTTAGCAGGAAAAATTATAGTTTGTTAAAGGGGGGATTACAGGAATAGCTTTGCCTGGAGAGAGCTTGGTGTTAGGCCTGAATTATTTGGCTATTAAGGGATAGAATCAATATGTTGTTACAGAAACATAACGATTCTTTTTCGAGCGATAAGAGATTAAATGTATAAATTTAAATAATACACAATTTACATAACAAATCGTTGATAAGAAGGAAAGAGAAAATCATCGAATTATCGCAAGTCCGCAGGAAAAAGGTAATACGGAATTATAGGGGATGATTCATTTTACATAAGTATAGTTATACAAATTTAGTGAGAGATTATCTAGAAAGAAATAATTGGACTCAACAGTGCCACTGCCTTTGCGTTCGGAACAAAAAGGAAAAACGTTAGCATTTATTCATATAAGTGATTTGCTTTTGGAAATAGTTCGTCTGATTTTAAGGTCAGCGTTTTTTGAAGTGGTCGATAATGAAAAAAATGATTCAACTTTTAAGCTATTTAGTACAAGGAATCTTTTCATGAGGGATATTGCGATTATTTTGATTAGATTTCATACTACTATCGTATAACTGGATGCTCCCTAAGGCGATAATAGCAAAAATTAATAACACTATTTGTCCGCTGAATATTTGTAGCAAAACTCCACCAATGACCGGCCCAATAGCCTTTCCTAAGTATTGGAATCCTAAAGAGCCAAAATATGCGCCTCGCAGATTCTCTGGTGCTATATCATCAATAAAAATTCCACCTATAGAAAAAACAAAAATTTCTCCTAAGGTAAAAATAATCTGGCTTATTATATATGAAATATAACTCAATCCGGAAAAACCCATCCCTATAAGCCCGCCCGCAATGAAAAAACTACCTATCTTCATTAACCATAACGGACTTTTTCTTTTCAAGCAATAACTTGTAATTGGTATCTGCAATGATACTACTGTAATTGCATTTGTAGCTAAGATCATTGTAAAAACCTCTGTGCCTCCAAAACGCTGCATAAGTATCTGTCCTAATGTTGATTCTTGCTGGACATATGCTAAATAAGAAATAATTCCACCTACTATGTAAAGCCTCAATGACTTATCATGAAATAACGTTTTTGCAGCCATACGTATTGATATTCTATTAGTATTTGTTGCTTGCCTTTCCCACTGCCTCTTTGATTTTGAAGCTATTAGTAGCAGTAGAGATAGGTAAGCCCAACACATAACACCTGTAAAATAAAAACTATCTATAGTTCCTGAAAAACCTATCCATGCGCCTAAAATCGGTCCTAAGGCACTCCCTATATTAGCTACCGTATATCGTAGATTAAATGCGATAACTTTTTGCTCATTGGTTACAACATCTGCTAACATGGCTTGAGTTAGAGTATCAGACCATATACGAAACAATCCGGCAAATAAATTCAAAGTACAAAACATCCCTGCCACTACCACTTTCGAAGTGTCAATAGAAGCTGCTATCCCAAAACCGCAAAAAATTAAGCCATAACATAGCAGTGAAATTCCAAGTGTTTTTTTTCTCCCATATCTATCAGATAGGTAACCGCCTAAAAATCCACCCAACGTATATGATAAATAAGAAGTTCCTACGATTATACCGGTAATAGAAAGCGATATTCCTACTTTAAAATGTAGAAATATCGCAAGAAAAGGTACCGTCATTGATGTTCCAATTCTTAAAAAAAGTACTCCTATAATAATAATCCATATTAATGGATTAAATTTGTAAGCATTAAAATTCATAATTACCTCCTTAAACCATCTATATTCTCGATAAGAATAGGTTTAAAGAAATGAATTCTCTAAACCTATTTTACGTAAAGTAGAACACGTTTATTTGCTATTATTCAAAATCTATATCAAATAAATTCTTTTCTTTTAATACGCTCTGAATATCTGTTCGAACTTTGTTAAAATCATCAGAATAACATTCCAAAGTCCAAAAATGCATATATCCATTTTTAGAAGGACCGACTATTGTTCCAGCTTCTATTGATAAACGCTGATCATAAAATGAGGGTAAACTTAAAATCTTATCAATATTATTTAATCCCCTGAATACTCCTCTTTTGGAAGGAAGCGGTCTAGCAAATGCAAATCCTTTCTCCCATTTTACTTTTAATTCTTCTTCAAAATTTTTACCTTGAAGCATTTTGGCATAGGCTGGGACTAAATCTATTCCAAAGGCTTTATTCAACATTTGTGCTCTACTACCACCAATTCTCGCACCAACTTCTAGTAATTTTGGTCCTTGACTAGTAAATACAAGCTCTACGTGAGCTAGTGAGCTTGTAATACCCAAAGCTTTAACTGCACATTTTGCCAATTCCCTTGCTTGTTCCTGTTTAGCTTTTTTGAGTTGCGAAGGGAAAATGGCAGCACAACGATTAAAGTCGTTGCCCCCATAATCTCTTGCGGTAAAACCATCGACGATAGGAGTAGTATAAACAATTCCCTCTTCATCAATTAAACAATCAATTGAATGAGTATAACCTTCTAAAAATTCTTCAGCTAGTAATTTTTCGTTAGAAGATTTGATATTCTTTTTTTTATAATACGCTAAAACCCCCTCTTTGATGGCATAATAAGATTTTTCGATTTGATCTTCGTCCGTAATTTTTTCTACAAAAAGACTGGCATATAGATTGTGGGGCTTTATAATAACCGGTAATCCCACTTGATTAATAAAATCCCTTAACTCTTTTACATTACCAACTTCGGTATACTGAGCTGTTGTATCTTTTCCTAACTTCTTTAAGAATAACTCTCTCATCTTTGTCTTACTCAAACTATTTTCTGCAGCTTCTATGGACAACCCTCTTAAATTAAATTTTTCGGATAAAATGGCTGATTGCCTAACATAAAATTCTCTCATGTTTAACAAACATAATATATTGTACCGAGTTTTTATATTTTCAATAATAGTAAATAAATCTTCAATGTGTCCCATAGTGAAATTAAACGTTTCTACAAGCGTAAACTTACTCAGATCTGCAATATTTTTTGAGTTGTTTACATCCAAAATAATTCCGATATCTATACCATGTTCATAGAACCACTCGTATTCACCGGTTCGTGCGTTTCCTAAATATAAAACAATTTCTTTCATGGCCAATCACCTCTATACTTATTATCCAACTTTTCGTTTAGTGATTCCTTCACATACTTCTCTGATTTTGCTTGCAGCTAAACACACATCTTTTTCGCTAATACCCAAGTGCGTGACAGCTCTAACTGTATATGTGTGCCAAGGATACAAAAATACCCCTTTTTTCTCACATAGACTAACAAATTCTTTAGCAGTAAGCCCAATATCTCGCGTATCTAGCATTACCATATTTGTTTGAACAGTTTCTAAATTAATATTAAGATACTTACTACTCTTAAGTAATGATCCCAGTAATTTGGCATTATGATGATCTACTTCTAAACGTTGAACATTATTTTTAATAGCGAATAATGCAGCTGCCGCCATAAACCCTGATTGATGAAGGCTACCGCCATACCACCTTCTATATTTTTTGGCTTTTTCAATAAAATTTTTACTTCCCATAATAATCGATCCAAATGGTGCTCCTAACCCTTTTGAAAATGAAGTCGATATACTATCGGTATATAATGCGTATTCTTTCACTGGAATATTGGTTGCAATACAGGCATTCAGAAATCGTTCTCCATCCATATGTAATGGGATTCCTTGTTTTTGAGCAAAAGAATAAACCTCTTTTAAATTTTCTATAGGGAAGATAGTTCCGCCGTATCCATTGATTGTATTTTCTAAAGATATTAGTGCTGGACGACTAAATAAATTCCCTCTAATTTTGTTACAAATTGCTTTTTCGATGTCCTCTACCCGTAATACTCCATCTTTTGAATGGCATGTATTTAATAGAATTTTCCCTAGATCAGTTGAGGGCCCTGCTTGAAAATAGTTTATATGATAACTACCGTCTAATATAATTTCGTCTCCCGCTTGTGTCCAACACCTAATAGAAACCTGGTCACTCATTGTTCCTGATGCCATAAATAAACCAGCTTCTTTACCAAAATATTTTGCACAATACTCCTCAAGTTCTACAGTAGTTTCATCTTCCCCATAACCATGATCGCCTACTTTTGCTTTATAAATAGCCTCCCGCATTTCCTCTGATGGTGACGTTACCGTATCACTTCTCAAATCAATTTTAATAGTCTTTTCCACTAAAATCCCTCCAATTATTTTGATATTTATTTCTTCAGTATTTCATCCTCCGGCAATGGGTGTCATTATAGTGATTTCATCATTATCTGACAAAAGGATATCATTGTTTAAATCTATCTTTTCATCATTTAGAAATATTAGAACTCCCTTACAAAAATCTCCGTTATTTGAGATAATATGGATCTTTAGTTTTTCATACCTTACACATAGACAATTTACAATGAAATCTTTTAATCCATACGGACTTTCAATATCAATTACTTCTTTAGACCTTCCTACTGATTTTTTTATTTGTGTCATATAATTTACTAATATCTGCATAAACATTCACCTCTGTTTTTTATATTGAGCATGCTGATTGTCTTTATGACGGCTTCAGTTTCGAGGGCTCCTTCATAAAATGCTCGTATTTTTGAATTTTGGAATTCATCAATTGAAACAATAAACATAAATAGCTCTGTATCACTTGCTAAAACCCTATCCAATGTGGTCGGAAGTTCCTTAGACTCTAACCCAATCCATGAGTTAGAATGGTGCATATGATAGGTTCCAATTAAGGTAAGTCCGCTTTTCTTTAATCTGTTTATAATATTCTTTGTCTCTATGGGGTCGGCCACCCATGCCCGTTCTTCTATGGGCAGTTTTGCCGGAATTGCAAATTTTTTTATTGTCGCATCCATATCCTGTTTTATATTACCAGCAATTCTATAATTCAAGTAAAGTGGCTCAACAGTATCAACAACAACTTTATTTCTTTCAATGCTTCCCCCCAACAAACCATATGCCTGTTGTTCATGATATTCTTCCAATAAATACATTCCATTTAATTTTCGCAAACAATGACGTACCATTTTTTCATAACACTCATTTGAAATGCTAATTTCAAAATTATCTCTGTTTTGCATTTTTACACTTCCAAATTAAATATTATCGATAAGCGGGAGTTTTTCATACATCCAAGAATACATCCCGCCATCAAGTACAAAGACCTTATATCCATAAGCCAATAATACTTTTGCCGCAAGAATACTTCTAGAATCTTCTTGACAGTAAACAATTAGACACTTATCTTTGAACTTATCCAATTCGTCCATTCGATTTTTTAAACTATGAATGGGAATATGTATAGAGTTGGGGATTGTTTTTTTTCTTTCGCAAAAATCCCTAATATCTAAAAAAATGAATTGGTGCTCATTATTACAAAAAATAGTGTAAGCATTTTTGACTTCTATTTTTTCTACTTCCTCTGTCTTAGGTTCTAAATTGCTAATTTTGTGGTAGTTCCCTATGATCTTAAGATTTGGTGTTTTACTACAAATTGGACAATTAGGATTTTTTCTGATATTTACCTTTTTGAAAACCATATCCAGTGCGTCATAGATAAGTAATTTACCAATAAGCGGTTCTCCAACTCCACATATTAATTTAATTACCTCAGTGGCTTGGATAGCTCCGATGACTCCTGGAAGTATACCGAACACCCCTAATTCTAAACTGCCAGGGATATTTTGAGCATTAGGCGGTTCGGGAAACAGGCAACGATAACAAGGTCCATCTTTAGCACCGAATATAGAAACTTTTCCCTCAAAATTATAAATGCTACCATATACGTATTTTTTGCCCAATGATATACTTGCATCATTAATTAAATAACGTGTTGCTAGATTATCTGTTGCATCAATGATATAATCGAAATTTGCAAAAATATTGGCATAATTCTTTTCAGTTAACACATTGTTGTATTTAATAATGTTTGTATTTGGATTAATATCTCTTAAACGCTGTTCCGCCACTTGAACTTTTAGTTTACCAATTTGAGATGTGCTATAGATGATCTGTCTTTGAAGATTACTTAAATCTACCGTATCAAATTCCACTAATCCAATTGTGCCAACTCCGCATGCAGCTAAATAAGTTGCAATAGGAGAGCCTAGACCGCCCATGCCTACAATTAGAACCTTCGAATCAATTATTTTCTCTTGTCCATCTACACCTATTTCTGGTAATATCAACTGTCTATTATATCTTTTGTATTCTTCTTTATTCATATCATTCAACTACAAACATGCTAAACTTTTAGACACGTTCTTCCTCCTTTATCAGTAATTAATTAAGTATCTCTCGGATTGTCGAATATTTTCACCTCCATTCAAAAACAGCAGGTGTTTAAAATTAATAACTTTTTGGAAGTTGATTCGAATATTATTTTATTACAAGCAATATTCCAATAAATCACACGATTGGTGTTATTTTTATAACTTGTCAATAGTAAAAAAGAGGAAATTTGTAATTATTATGGAATAAATGTAATATTATATATAGTTTGGTTTAAATAGATATAAGGGGATTTTATTAAAATTAAGTTCATCTCCAATATGCAAGGGGTTCTATATATATGGATAATGTTAAAATGTATGAATATTTATATGAGGGTTTGCAATTTAGACCCATGCGAGTTAGTCTTCAAACGATTAATAAACTTTCTGTAGAAAAGGGCATCATTGTACAGCAACAATACCCAAGAGATATTTTAAAAGATTCAGCACTATCTGAGATACTAAACCAAAATCGCTTATTAATTTCTATCGTTCGTCCATTACTATATAAGGTCTTTAGTCTATTTTCCAATAAGGCAAATTTATTACTTTTAACCGATGCAAATGGATATATCATTGATTTAATAAGTAGTCCTGAAATTCTTTTGTCTTGTTTTAATAATGGCATAATGTTAGGAACCTGCATGGACTATTTTAGTCTAGGAACAAATGCTATTAGTTTGTCTAAATATGAAAAAGGTACGATATCTATTTTGGGTAAGGAACATTTTTGCCATATTCTCCAATCCTTTAATTGCTTAGCAACTCCCATCAATTTAGGAATGAATATAATTGGATTTTTAGATATTTCGACGTTTGAGCCTTCTGATTTAGTGCACCTTTCAAGTGTAATTTTTTTATTAGCAGAGCTAATAAAAAGTCGATTTTCATATGATTCTTATAAACTTAATTTTAATAATGATAAAGATAATCTGAAAAGTGATATTCATAGTCTGAAAGAGAGTAAAATAACCTTTTTTGGAAAAATAATAGTTAATAGTAATTTTTTATTTACAATAAAGGAAATAGAAATTCTATATGAGATGTATATGAAAAAATCACCTGCTGATATAGTCAAAAAGCTGTGCATAACATCAAATACTTTTAAAACGCATCTAAGGCATATTTATCAAAAATTGAATGTTTGTACGATTGATGATTGCTTCGTTAAAATTGACAACCTACTTGGTCTTAATTAATAACTCAATTGTGTAGATGAAAATAGATAGGATCAATCAGTTGTGGAAGCTGAACTTAATAAATTTTATGTGGAATGTAATATATAGATTGTTTTGTGATATAGAGAACAGTATCGCGTTGGTAACGGCGAAACTAAAAACCATAAGTCTCCTAACCAAACAGACCATAACTTACCAAGTAGTAAGTTATGGTCTGTTTTTTGTATAAACCATGCTGCTTTTGATATAGATCACTTCTTTTTAGCGACAGAAATAGTATGATTGCATTATAAATTAAAGCGAGAAGCTGGTTAATACAGCAGTTCTACTGTTATTAAGGAGTGTGAGCGAATATGTATCATATCGGTATAGATATAGGTTACGCTACATTTAAATATATCATTTTAAAAGAAACCGCTACCATCGATAGTGGGTATTTGTTTCATCGCGGTAATATTGACGCTGCAGTTAACAATTTGCTGACCAAAATAGAAAAAGAGTATAACATCAGAGAATGTTATTTTGGTATTGCCGGTGAACAAGCAGAGCGGATGCCTAATTTGAAGCAATATGTTGTTAATGAAATGACTGCCTTAATTGAAGGAGCCTTTGCCAGCGATCCTTCTTTGCGAACTATTATTGAGCTTGGGGCCCAGAAAGCAAAGTATGTTACCAATGTTTCTGCAGAAGATAAAGCTCATATCAAATTCTCGATGAATTCAAGTTGTTCAGCGGGAACAGGTTCTTTTCTGGAAGAACAGGTTTCGCGGTTAGGGATCAGTTTGTATGAGTACTCCGACTATGTAAAAAAAGCAACCCATATCCCCCGGATAGCGGGGCGATGCAGTGTATTTTCCAAAACAGATATGATTCATCATCAGCAGGAAGGCGTGAAAACCGAAGATATATTACTGGGGCTGGCTTATGCTCTGGTACGAAATTTTAAAGCCAATGTAGTCCAGAAGGAAGCGCTTACTCCTCCGGTCATGCTAACTGGTGGCGTGGTATACAATAAAGGAGTTATCGCAGCGTTAAAAGCAATATTTCAGTTAGAAGATAAGGATATCATAATTCCCACGCATTTTGATAAGATGATTGCTTTCGGAGCAGCGCTTCTGGCCAAAGAGCAACAAATGACCGTGACCGTAGAAGAACTTAAGACTGCAGTTGGGCCTTCTCAGCAGGATAAGAATAAAAAAGAAACTAACGGTTATCCCGCATTGTATCCATTTGGTCAAAATGAAAGCAGCAACAAACATACCTGCCACAGTGCGGAAAATATCGAGGAAGGATACTTGGGAATTGATATTGGTTCTACCAGTACCAATCTGGTATTGATTGATCAGGGTAAAAAGGTCATTGCCTATAGATACTTGCGTACCAGGGGAAAGCCTCGCCAAGTGGTTAGCGACGGAATTGCTGAACTAGCGGAACAATTTAAACACCAGATCAGGATAAAAGGAATCGGGACGACGGGATCGGGTCGCTATCTGATTGGTAATGAGCTGGGGGCGGGCATCATTGTTGATGAAATTACTGCCCAGGCCAAGGGGGCAGTTGCGGCTGATCCTGAGGTGGATACCATCTTTGAAATTGGCGGACAAGATTCTAAATATATCCGCCTGCAAAATGGCATGGTCGTAGATTTCGAGATGAATAAAATATGTGCTGCCGGAACAGGATCTTTTATTGAAGAACAGGCGAAAAAATTAGCTATACCGATTGAAAGCTTTTCCCAGTTAGCACTAAAAAGTGAAAATCCGTTGAATCTAGGTGACCGGTGCACCGTTTTTATTGAAGGAAATACCGCTAAAGCGTTAGCGAACAATGAAAGTAAGAACGATATTGCCGCCGGATTGGCCTATTCCATTGTCAATAATTATTTAAATCGTGTCGTGGGCACCCGGTCTATTGGTAAAAAAATATTTTTGCAAGGCGGCATTGCTTACAATCAAGCCGTGGTTAATGCATTTCGCGCGGTACTAAAAAAGGAGATCCTTATACCCCCATTTTTCAGTGTCACAGGAGCTCTGGGGGCTGCCCTTTTACTGCAAGAAAAAATGATGCAGGATACCCAGGATGTAAGCAGAGATAAAAATAATGAGTCATCAGCTCCCTGCAACATTTTGCAGGAAATGGAGAGTTTGTTTTTAAAAAATTATACCGGGGCTATCGATAAGACGAAACTGACCATCGGCATTCCCCGTGTATTGTTTTTGCACAAGTTGTTTCCCCTGTTCCATGAAGTATTCAAAACATTAGGATTTAATGTAATTCTGTCGAAAGCAACGGATGAGGACATCGTGGCTTTGAGTCAGGAATATTCAATGGATGAAACTTGCTATCCCATAAAACTCATTAATGGTCACGTAGCTTCCCTGTTGAAGCAAGGTGTGGATTATATCTTTCTGCCAAGCTTATATACGATGAAACATGATGTTTCCCAAAGCCGTGAGGACTATGCCTGCGTATACATGCAGAGCACCTCGAAAGTGATTGCTCATGTAATGAACTTAGCCGAAAAAGGCGTAAAATTATTATCGCCGGCGCTTTCTTTTAAATTTGGTAAAGTGTATATGATGAAGACCTTATTAGCTATGGGAAGAGAGCTTGGGAAAAACAAGGCCCAGATAGCCTTTGCCATTATGAAAGGCATGGCAAGAATGAAAGAATACAGCCGTGATGTGGAAGAGTTAAATCAAAAGGTAGCAGAGAGTCTGCAAAAGGAAGAAAAGGCATTTATTATCATAACGCGAACCTATAATACGGCGGATCCGATACTCAATATGAAGATTCCCCAGAAGCTAATCGAGATGGGCTATAAAGTATTAACCCTTGCGAATATTCCTGCCTATGATTATGACGTATCGGCGTATTATCCCAACATGTACTGGCCCTTTGGGCAACATATTTTGGCGGGGGCAAAGCTTGTAAGAGATATGCCTAATCTGTATCCCATTTATATTACCAACCATGGTTGTGGTCCGGATACCATACTAAGCCATTATTTTACTGGCGAAATACAGGGCAAGCCGTATTTGCATATTGAGGTGGATGAACATTCCTCCAGTGTTGGTGTGATTACCCGCTTGGAAGCGTTCATTAACAGTTTGGATCATTATGATGGAAAAACAGTGACCGCAGAAAGCGCAACGGAGAAAGCGGAACCTTCCGGAACCGAAGCGGGCAAACTGGTACTGCCGAATCTGTATCCCTATAGTCAAGTCTTAGGCGAATGGTTTACCAAAAAGGGAATTGCCACGGAAGTTTTACCGGCGTCTACACAAAAATCATTAGAAGTGGGCAAACAGTTTACTAAGTCCAAAGAATATGTATCGCTGTTTTCTTTGTTGGGCGATGTCTTTTATCACTTGCAAAATACGGGAGAAAAGAAGGTAAAACTCTGGCTGCCGCAAAGTGAAGGCAGTGAGGTGTATGGCCAATATGGAAAAATAGTGAGTGAAAAGTTAAAAGCCGCAGGCTATCAAGCAGAAGTGATTTCTCCTTTTATCGAAGATCTATTGCAAAGTAAGGAGTACGGTTTTACTTTTGCCTTGGGAGTAATCCTGGCCGATTTGGTGATGATTTCCGCTAAAGAAGAGCGAGACAAGGTGTTGTTAAAAGGGCTTGACCTGATAAAAACTGGCGGACTGAACGAACAAAATCTTGTTGCCCTGGCCAGGGAGATTTATAGTGGACTCAAGAAGAAAAGCTATGACAAACAGCTTTATGTACTTGGCGAAGGAAGTGTCATATTTAATGGCTATTTAAATAGTTTCCAATTGGCAGCATTGGAAACCAAGCATCGGATATGGTATCAGCCCTTAGCGGAACAACTTCTGTTTACCTGGCATGATCATTTCAGTAAAACACCGAAGAGGGACAAGGAATATAAAATAAACCTAGCGAAAATAAAAGCGCTTCTAAAGGAAATTGGTAATGCCTTAGCGGAATATAATTCCTTTGATCGGGACTTTGCTGGATTGGTGAAGCAGGCTGATAAAAAATTAGACCTATATGCCGGTGGCGGCGGACGGTATAGATTTGCTAAGCTATTTCGCTGCCCTGAAGCGATCCATGGTATTTTAATGGTGAGTTCCATGTATGAAAATACGGCTACCATACAGAAAATGCTGAGGAACAGAGATGCGAAGGAGCTAAGCCAGCCTGTACTTGACTTGTCTTTCGATGGATCCAGCCACAGCAATAATAAAGAAATACTGGATACTTTTATACACTATATATAAAACTCAAAATATAAAATAGCGAAGATTTTTATAAATAAAGTTTTTGTAGGACACATTTGGCGTCAAAGGAAGAATGATAGGTATAGAGAAAAGGAGAACTCCTTCGTGGTTAACAAAAACTGGGAAGGAGTTCTCCTTTTCTTTATGGAATAAGTAGTAAAATAGCAGAATTTCTTACCCAAAGCCTATTGGTAAGATTAATAAATCGATCTCCAAATCTTGAAAACAAGTAATGTATTTACAGGAGAAACTACCATGGATAAAAGTGAAGAGCTTCAGACAGGACAATATAGTAATGTACCCATTGTAATCTTATTAGTTTTGATGTATGTCATAGTCGCTATGAGTGATAACTTTAAAGGCATATTTGTGCCATTTTTTAAAGAGGATTTTGGCGTAAATAATACGCAGATTGGCTATATTTTAACCGTCAGCTTGCTGGCCTACGCAATATTTCAGTATGTTGGCGGCATACTTATAGAAAAACTGGGGTACAAAAAAGTTATATCTCTTGGTTTCATTACAGGAATTGTCTCCCTGCTGCTTTTAATTTCATTTAAAACCTATGCAATGTTAGTTATTGGTTTATTTGGTTTAAATATTGGCATGGCAATGTTTAATGTGGGCGTTAACACATTAGGGCCAATACTTACGGTTACATCAACAGCTGTTCTGATGAATTTCGTAAACTTTTCTTATGGGGCTAGTAATACAGCGATACAAAAAACGGTAGGTAGTCTTTTAGCTAAGGGGATACCATGGCCCCAATTTTATGTGTTCATGCTTATTTGTTGTGTGGTATTATTCTTATATTTGTTGCTAATTAAAATACCCTATATGCCAAAAAGTAAAAAGATAACTTATAAAAAGAAAGATTTGTTCAAAAACAAAATTCTTTATCTTTATATAATTGCGTTAGGCTTCTATTTGGGCTCGGAATATGGTATAGGCAACTGGTTTGTTAATTATATGGGTGAGGAATTTAACTTGGCTGCAGATAAAAGGGCGCTTTACGCGGCGTTGTTCTTTGGATTTGAAACAGTGGGAAGGTTATTTGGTGGATTTATTGTAGATAGATTAGGAACTTTTCGAAGTATGCTAATCTATAGCGGCTTTGCTTTCTTGTTATCTACGGCCGGTATTGTACTGGGTGAGGCTGGTCTAATGATATTCGCGCTGGCCGGATTATTTTATTCTATTATATATCCAACTATAATCACTACCGCCCATGCGGTTTTCAAAGACGCAGCATCCTATGCAACAGGGTTGATTTTAATGTGCGGAACGCTCATTGCGATGATTGTAAATATGGTAATGGGTATAGCAAACGATGTAATAGGTGTTTATTACTCATACTACAGTGTAGCCGTATGCATGGCTATAACTACATTAGCCATTTTGTTAATTAAAAGAAGTGTGGAAATAGCAAAAGGGAAACAACAATTGCTGCAACTATAATATTGATTCTTTCCCCATTTAACTATCGAAATGGCGGCTATACTTCGCCGCCATTTTGTTTGATGATAGTTACCGCCTCGTCCACACGATTAGGCGGGGCAAAAACAACAAGAGTAAAGGCATGCCCTCCGGCTAATGGGTTTCCGCTCATGCTAAAGCCGCTTACAGAAGGGTCGGCGCCCATGAGCACGCGTTCAGCCGCTTTGGATTCTTTTGAAGTGTTTGCCGAAAACAAGGTAAGGCCGGTTAATGTTTCGGCACTGGATATTGCACTGTCCAACTCGTCGTCGGTAGATACGCCAAAGCGGCTGGAGCGTTTGATGGAACTGTCGGTTAGTCCGGCATTTGCCAATGATGTTTTTGCCGCTTCTGCTTTGGTCATTGAGGGAAAAGTGGAAATGATTGTTTGTTCTTTTGGCATTTTATTTAGCCTCCTAAAGGATAGTCTTAATAGCATTTGTTGTAATCATTTTTCTATCCCTCTGGGGATTGCTAATGCAGTAATATCGCAAGATATGGCAGGAATAAAACGAGGTCAGCCGTGAGAAAGGTTATGGGGGACGGTACTGTTGATTTAAAGGACAATGAGAGTTAGAATATATTTTAGATAAGCCGGGATCAAAAGCTCATCTAAAATTAAGACAATTTATATTCTTTATCTCATTGCTATACTTATAGCCATTAGAGCTGTTAAAGGGGCAAAGATATATGACGCGTAAGCAGCTTGTTTTTTTGTGTTTGAAATTCAGTGACGTTTACGAAGATTATCCTTTCAATAAAAGGCAGTCTGGTATCTTATGGACTACCATAAGACATAAAGAAAATAAAAAGATTTTTGCTTTAATTTTTGAGCGTGATAATCAATTATATATTAATGTAAAATGCGAGCCTCAGTACATAGAAGAGATAAGAGAACTGAAGAAAGATGTTTTTCCTGGTTTTCACATGAATAAAAGTCATTGGAATACCGTGAGGATTAATGGCGATGTGTCTAAGGAAGAATTAGCTCAGATGATTGAGCATAGTTATAGCTTGACATTAAAACCTAAATTCCTGATGGAATCCAATAAGAAGCGGGCGGAGCTGTTTTGCTGAGAAATCGATATAATTTCTCAAAGGTGAAAAGTGGTTTTGAGAATAGGAGAAACCGTCCATAGAAGGCTTGAATCAATATTTAAATAAGAGAGGGATCTATATGATTGTTACCTGTGTTACTGTTTATGTAAAAAAAGAATTTATCGCTGAGTTTATTGAAGCTACATTGGAAAACCACAAAAACTCTATTAAAGAAGAAGGCAATCTTCGTTTTGATGTACTTCAATGCAACACGGATGAAACAAGATTTTTCTTGTATGAAGCCTATTTAACAGAAGAAGCATCAGCAGCGCATAAGAAAACAGCCCATTATCTAAAGTGGCGCGATACGGTTGCCAATTGGATGGCCCAGCCACGAGAGGGAGTTGCACATTCGGTTATTGCACCCCTTAAAAAAGATTTATGGAAGTAAAAGAATGCAATTTGGCAAGGAAATCTCAGAATGGTGAACTAGCCTTAAAAGTACTTAATTTCGATGATACTGTTGCCAGCCTGGCAGTATACTTATGCTGGAAGGAGAAACAAATATGGCAGTTGTAAAATGTACAAAATGTGGAAAAGTGTTTAATACAGAAGGAGCCATATTGAAACCGATAGGTGATGGCGGATATATGGAATGTTGTCCTAAATGCGGTAGTACCAGTGTATATTATGTGGATGATTTTCAAAGAGAAGAAGAGGATAGATGGTGGAAGGGCTTTTGATGAGGTAATCAGCAAGATGTTTTTCATACAGGTGAAATAGTACTTCTATATTTTCTACCAATTGGCGGGAGGCTTCTACCATGAATGGACTGGAGTATCAGATTAAGACTTTTGATTTTTATTTTGAAAACCATGGCGGAACGTATCGCATTTTTGTTTCGGTACCGAAAGGTCCTGTGCCTGCCGCCGGTTATCCGGTCATGTACCTGCTTGATGGGAACTTGACTTTTCCCATGCTGCAGGCTGCCCAGCAGTCGAATGATTTTGGTCCGGTAGTAACAGTTGGGGTGGGGTATCCGATTGATTCGGGCCTTGATGTGGGCCGGCGCTACTTCGATCTTACACCGCCTACTTTGCCGGAGTTAATTCCTCTTTCGGCTATAGGCCGGGGCGACTTGGCAACCGGTGGACAGGACACCTTCTTTGCCTCGATCGAAACGGAATTGAAACCGGTGATTGAAAAGCTTGCACCCATTGACCGCAACCGGCAGACCATATTCGGACATTCCCTGGCAGGTTTGCTGGTCATGCATATCCTTTATATTTCTTCGGCTTCGTTTCAAACCTATGTGGCCGCTGATCCATCCATCTGGTGGAATGGCGGTTCGATTTTGACGGAGCATGCCGGTTTCTTGGAGCACGGGCAGGCTGGGCGGGAAAAGGCACCTGTGCGGCTATTGGTGGAAACCGCCGGTAAACGGGGGTTTCGGAAGGGGACTTCTAAAGCAGAACAGATCGTGCTGGCGAAGGTTCGCTCTGGCCCTACGGGAAAGGAGCTTGCCGCGGCGTTAGAGGGACTGCCCGGCCTGCATGTAAGTTTTCGGGAGCAGGTTGGCGAAAATCACGGTTCCATGCTGCCTTATTCGGTAGCAGATGCGCTGTGTTTTGCCCTGCAGGGAACTGTTTATCCGTAATAGACTTTTTCTGAAATTACGGGGACGGTACGTTTGATTCAAGATGTGACAGGTATAATAAAATATAGCTATGCAAATTTAGCGAGAAATTGCCTAAGTCAGAGATGTCTAGACTAAACAGTACTGTCCTCCTTTGCGGGCGGTCAAGAAGCTGGTTGCGGCGTTAGGCGGGCTGCTTGGCCTTTACTTGAATTCTCGGGAGTAGGCAGATGAAACTCACAGATCAATACTGCCGGAGGTGGAGGCGGACGTACTTGTTTTTGCTCGGGTGGGAAGCTGGTCTTTCATAAAACTCTTGGCAGAAAAGAAAAAAGCATTAGTCAGGCTTGTAAACAGGCCTCGGCTAATGCTCTTTCGATATCTGGGACGATTTTATGGGGGCTGGTTAATATATACAAGGTGTTTCCGCCTATTTTTTCTTATTCTGCAGGCGGCTCATGTAGCGTTCCAACGAGTATTTTCCTTCTTCCTGCCACCAGGCCTCATAGTACAGATCCTGATGATCGCCGGGATCGGCTTCTTGTTTGGCAAAGTTTGCTTTACAGGCTGCGGCAGGTTGATGGGGTGATTTATGATAGCCATGGCTGCCAAAAATCAGGCGGGATAGTATTACCAATCCGACACTTTGCCAGTAAGTAATCGCCTTCCAGCCCCATAAATCAGGCAATAGTGCGTTCCAAAGTATTTGCACAAAAAAACCGAAGGCAAGCCCCAGGAGTAATGCTAACAGCAGGCCATATAAAATTTGTACCAATACGTGGCGTGTTTTGGTTATACAAAAATTACAATGAACGTTCATGACCTCTATTCACCTCTGTCCAAATTTTGTTCATGCTCTTGCAGTAGTTTTCTTAGTTTAGTGGTTGCCCGGCTTTTTCTTGCCAGCAATGTGCCAATCGGTTCTTGCCATTTCACCGATAATTCCTTGAAGCTGTAGCCGTCAATTTCCGTGGCAACCCATACGGCACGTTGTTTGGGCTCTAAGCTCAATAAGGCGTTTTTTAAGAGTAAAGCAAGTTCTTTTTGCTCTACGATATATTCAATGGCTGCCCGGTTATCCAGCATTAGCTCATTTCTTTGCAACTGGGCACCCACCTCGACGGCATCCAGGGAGACTACCGGTTGGGGACGGCGAAACCAATCGAATATTTTATTTTTAACCGATTGATAGAGATAGGGCAGCAGATTTTCAATGGGGCGATCAGCGCTCAACCGGTTATATACGTTAAATAAAGTATCGGCTACGATATCTTCCGCATCCATATCGGAAATGCCTGTGATCTTGGAGCGAACAAAACGAAGTAAGTTTTCTTTTTCTTGCTTAAACAGGATGATGAGATCTTGTTCGTTTTTTTGCAAAATAAACATTCCTCTACAAGGTTCGTACGCGTCGTATGGCTGAATAAGGCTGGATCATGGCAGCCTGTCGTTAGATAGTTCCTTAACGGTGACCTGGGGATGACGGTAACGTTGCCGGGCCGCCGTCCGTTTGCCAAATTCGATACTTTTGGCCGGACATAGGTGCAGACAGGCCAGGCATTCCTGGCAATTATGCAGCCATTGCGGCCTTTGCCCTGTCAGAGTTATGTTCTTGACCGGGCATACTTTGGCACAGGTGCCGCAACCGGTACAGGATTCTTTACAACTGAATTTTGTATAAGTATTGGGAAGTAAATGTTTCTGCCAATACTGGTTGATTCTCTGGAGGGGGGCGTAAATTCCTTCCGAGTCATAATGGCGGTTGCGTGCTGTGATCGAATGGATAATTCGTTCTACTTTTTTGTCGGCTGCCGCTAATATTTGCTGCCGTTTTTCCGGCGATGGAATATCAGAAAGCGGAATATAGCTGGAGATCATTTGCACATGATAGCCTGCATGCAGTTCTTGCTTTTGGGCAGAGAAAAGTTTTTTTAGCTGTTTCAGTGAACTGTTCAGGTATTGACTGCTGCCGCTGGTTACGATCGCAAATACATAATTTACTTTTGAGGCAAATCTTAGCTTACGGATAAAAGCGGCAACCAGCGGCGGCACGCCAAAATAATGGGTGGGAATGACCAGTCCTACCACGTCAGCATCAATAAAAATACTTTCTTCTTGGATTGTGCGCGGAATGGGGCATAAACGGCAATCTTCAATGTTGGCCGCCAGAACATTAGCCACGTGCTTGGAGTTGCCGGTCGCTGAAAAGTAATAGATGATAGTTTTCGGCATAGAATGAATAACCACCTACTAGTTTATAGTTTGCAAGTATTTAATAAAAGGCATATTCAAGGTTACTTTGAGAAAAGAAATCCAGCCAATGTAATTGGATAAAATTTTATTGGCTTATTGATAATCAATGGTGACGCCCACACCAAAATGGATGAAATAATCGGGGAAGCCGTTAATAGGGAGCCAATAGGAGATGATATTTTTGTCGCCGCGAGTAATGGTTTTGTAAGTGGCTTTTTGGGTTTGCAAGGCTTGATTGGCCAGACAACCTCTGTGGGCTTCCGGTGCGCCTTGCTCAATACACCTCATGCCAGGCGTACGGCCAAACGCCGCACCGGCTGTATTTACGGCAATGACTTCACGACTCTTGTGCACCAGGGTAACCGGTTCAGGGAAATTTTCCCACATTAATTGAAAGGCTTCAATTACTTTAGTATCAAGATTCATCACGCACACTCCTTAGTAAATTTAATAAGGTCCTACTTATAATAACGCTAACAGAGTGATTTTATTGCAGTCTGCTTAACTTTTAAAAATATTTATTCTTAAGGGTACCGCCAAAAGAAAGGATCTTTTGGCCACACCACAAAAACAGTGAAAATGGCCCCGCTCTTGTTTCTGACAAGGGGGGGCCATTGTACATTCTTCAATGGGAATGATTTTATTTACAAAAATGACTAATGGTTAACTGTTAGAGCATTTGCTTGGCTTTGGCGACCGTAATTTCCAATACCCTGGTTAAAAACGAGAACTTTTCCTTCATCATGTCAAATTCAGGGCCGGATGCAAGAAATTTTCCTGTTCCTTCGACGAGAAAGCCTGTACCCTGGTAATCTTTATAGCCCAGAACCTCCCTGCTGCCTAAAGTCAGTTTCACTTTATTGTGGAGAGTAAGATTTTTTTCAGTCCGGTGCATAGCATACGCCGGAATTAAGATTCTTTGGTCAGGCGTGACAACCAGGTAGGAATTCCAGGTATTTACCACATGAGCTTCTTCTGTATTCCAGGTCACGATGGAAACGACTCCTTCATGGGTTAACACTTCGAAAAATTTTTCGCTTAGCATATTTTTCCTCCTATATGTTTGTGAAATGTAAAATAAAAGACAACTATAATCGCAGATATACATTATCTATGATTATTATATAAAGAGTATTTCTTTCTGTCAACCGGTTCTTGCGTAAAAGGAATATAATCGTAGATAATATTTAACTACAATATGAAGGAGTTTGTATTGACTAATCGGAAATATGGAAGTACTATGTGAAAAGTAAACAGTATAAGAAGGTGAATTCGTTGCAATTTTCGGTAGGCGTAGAGTACGCGTTACATTGCCTGTTATATATGGTCGATTTCCCGGCCGGCAAGTCAGTGGGAATCAAGGACTTAGCGGCGTACCAGGGTATTTCTGAGACCTATCTTTCCAAGGTATATACAAAGCTTACGAAAGCGGGTATTGTCAAATCAATTCCCGGCGTTAAAGGCGGGTATGAATTGACCCGTACTCCGGAGGCAATCACCTTTTGGGATGTTGTGGAGGCTATCGAGGGTGCTTCTTACTTTTTCCGCTGTGTGGAAATTAGGCAAAAAGAGATATTGCTGGATAAAGAAAATCTGCCGGACTCACACAAAAAATGTCCCTGTTTAATTAAGGTGGTCATGCTGGAAGCGGAAGAACAGATGAGGCAGTACCTGAGAGCTAAAACGTTGGCCTGGCTGCATGCTGAGGTGCAGTCTAAAGTTCCTGCCGGGCAGCGGGCGGCAACGTTGGACTGGTTTCTGCGTGGCCGGGCGCGGTAGGGAGCTGCTTTTTTCGGGATGCACGTTTACTTGCAAGGAAAGCGTGCAGGGAGAGGTTGAGGGGACGGTACTTTCGATTTAGTAAGGTGATGGATGTAGAAATATATTTATTCCAATATAGTGAAAAATTATTCAAGCCGGAATTTCTTGATTTAAAAGTACCGTCCCGTGCGCCAAGAAGCGCACGGAGTAAAGCGGGTGGAAATCCCGCCAGAGAAGGTCTAGCCAGCCACTCTGTATCCAGCCTTGGGACTGAAGCGGTAACGCCAGGTCTAAGCGTAGGTAGGAAAGGTAGTAGGCCGAAAGCGAAAGCTGAAGATGTAGAATCCCGAAATTCCTAAAGGGAAAGGTCGATGTATGGGACGAGCAGAAGACAATACTGGGCTTAGCGATAAAGGCGAGTTAAGTCTGGCGCCCCGGGATCGAAGGTCTTGGCATGCTACACACCATTACTCCGTGTGAACTTGGGAGACCCTGCCGCTCTCCGAAAGGAGTATGG